>DASTKE010000322.1:0-7588 GCA_035716105.1 Ktedonobacteraceae bacterium
GTCTCGGTCGCGCCGTAGAACTCCCAGAGCACTTGCCCGAAACGCTCCGTCGCCCGCACTTTCACGGCATGGGCACAGGGCGCGCCACCTAGAATCACTGTGCGCAGCGAATGGGTATCATACTGCTTCGCTACCTCGTCGGGAACATCGCACATGCGCAACAAGAGCGTTGGAGCAACGAAGGTCGTTGTAACATGGTATTTTTCGATGAGCCGCAGCGCTTCGACCGCGTCAAACTTCGGCATAATCACCAGCGTCGACCCCAGGAGCAGGTGCATACTGGCAAAGAAGTTGGGCGCGCTGTGGTAGTACGGACCTGCCAGCAGGTGAACATCGGCCTCGGACAACCCGAATGCCATAACAGCCTGGAGCACATCGGGGGCTGGCACGCCCTTTGGACGGTACGCGCCTTTCGGGTTGCCAGTCGTGCCGGAGGTGTAGCTCATGGTCGACCCTACTGTATCATCGCTCACTGGCGCGACATCGCTGCCGCGTTCCACCAGTTCCTCGTAGCGCAGCCAGCCGGGCGGCACGTCGCCGCCAAAGCCAATATACACCAGGTCGCCCTTCACATCTGGCCGCGCCCCCTCAACGACGGAGATCAGGTCCGGGCCGACCACCACGACACTGGATTCGCTATCGTTCAGCACATAGGCCAGTTCGCGCTCGACTAACCGGTAATTGATTGGCAAGCTGATGCCATTGATCTTACCCGTGGCCGCGGCAGTCTCCACGGCCTCAATCGAGTTGTGGGCCATAATGGCGACGCGCTCGCCGTCCTTCACACCAAGTTCTCTCAGCGAGTTGGCAAGCCGTTTGGCACGAGTATTGAACTCGGCATAGGTCAGGACGCGATCTCCACAGATGAGCGCGGGCTTGTCAGGACGCACGAGGGCGTGACCATCAAGGTAATGAGTTGGTCGGGTTGGCTGACCTGGTTGGGTCTGCGCTGTTCCAGCATTTACAGGATTGTTCTCCGGGTTATCCATCGCATATGCTCCTTTATCAACTCCTGAAAACATATCCACTATTGTCCGATGTTTTTAGGCGCGACGCAAGATTACGCTATGCACAAAGCGTGGCAGCGGTATTGACAGCAGTCCTTGCCCCACTGTGCGTTGCTCATGATGGAACGTTTGACGGCGGTATGCCCAGGAGGTGTGAAAAAAAGCCTTTTGCGTAGGAAGAGGAAAACGCGAGAAATGGTGCAGATTACGATAGCGAGGACGGTGAGCCAGACGTCTGCTCATGTATGCTCCTTCATTTGAATAGCAAAACAACAAACAGCGAACAGCACAAAAAGAGGTTATCTCCTGTACTATAGTATATACGTCATTGCGATTTCCATATCACACAGGCCCGCACTGACGCAGGAGAAAACCTCTTTTTTCTCAAATTACTGATGTGAGCAGCGATTACGCACCGCAACCGCAGCTTCGCGCCTCGCCGCCACCCTCTGACGTGCGGAAGGAGTGTCCACACCCGCAGCTAGATACCGCGTTGGGGTTATTGACAGTGAAGCCCGCGCCCATCAGACTATCCACATAGTCAACCTGGCTGCCCTTGATATACTCCAGGCTCATCTCATCCACGAAGACCCTGAAGCCGCCCTCTGGAATGGTGGTATCACCCTCTTGCTCTTCATCGAGGGTCATGCCGTACTGGAGACCTGAGCAACCGCCGCCGGCGACGAAGATGCGCAGTCCGAGGCTCGGATCATTCTCCTGCGTCAACAGTTCTTGCACTTTCTCGACCGCCGTAGGAGTCATGCTCATGATACTCGTCTCGATCATCGGCAGGTTCCGCTCAATCATGTAATTGCCTCTTTCAATAGGGAGAGAAAACTCTTTCCCAAATTTCTTAATGGATAGATTACAGGTTCGCGCCCATCATCGAACACATCCCTGTCTGCCAGTATTATATACTACACAATATGAAGTATGCAAGCGTTTCATAGTCCGAAGCGTTGTTGCACACGCACAATATTGGAGAGCAAGCGCGGCGCTTCAGGTGCCGCGCCAAAAAGGTTGTCGCTGCGCGCCTCCTGTCCTGCCGCTATACGGCTTATGGTGTTCGCTGCCGACCAGCCCTGGGCCATAAAGTGCGCGCCGAGGGCGCTGATAATGGCGGTCGAAAACGATGTTCCCGACCAATCGGCCCAGCCGGTGAGATTCGGCTGGCTACCTGGGAACGTCGGGGAAATGTAAATGCCGCGCACTGCGTCCGGCAAGCCATTGCTATCCAGCGCGCCCCCAACATCGCCGCCAAAGGTGGCAATGCCAGCGTCATGCGGGGGTAGATTGGCGGCGTTGGCAAAGAGCGATGGCAAAAATGTACTATTGACCGCGCTGACACCCAGCGTACTCTCATAGCGAGCCGGTGCGCGAGGAGGTCGCGCTGCTTGCCCACGCTGTGTCGCCTGTGCCGAGTCATTTCCGGCGGCGGCGACCACTAATGCACCATGCGCGGAGAGGCTGGCAAAGAGCAGGCGCAGCCCCTCTTCAATATGGTTGAGCGCACGCATGACACCCGTAAGCTGCGTGCTTGACCACTCACGATTTTCAAACCAGACATAGGGCAGGCGACGCACATCAGGCATGATGGTCACACTGAGGTTGATGACCAGGCGACGAATGGCACCAGAAACCATTTCTTGTTCCAAATCCGTCAATGCAGCGAAGAGGTTATGCAGGTCGCCACCGCCGAAATCGTTCAAGATGCGAATCAGCCGGATGCGAGCGCGTGAAGCAATATCACGAATGAGACCGGAGACAAAAATGCCGTGGTCGGGCATAAAATAATAGCGATCCTCATTATGCGCGTCGCGCCCGGTACGCACCTCGTTCAGAATGGGATAGCGATCATACTCGATCTCGAAAGAGCCGTTTTCACTGCGGATGTTGGTAGCCAGCCGTTGCAGCAGCCAGTTGCGCCGGAATTCTGGTCGTGTGGCCGCGCTGCGCAAACGATCAGGATGGTGAGCAGTATCCAGGACAACCACCATCACCTCTTCGGCTCCCCTGGGATCGAGCGGAACGCTCTGATCCACAACTGACATATGCCAGCCAACAGGCGGATTCCCCGTCGTTGGCACGTCAACCGAAGGTGCCGGCTGAGGTGGAGACGCCGGACCTCCTCTAGAGTACAAAACAGGAGCCGCTGTGATCAGCCAGTTCGGCATGGCGGAGAGCAGACGTAACCCCGCCTGTTCCAGTTGCTCAAGATGCGCCTGGAGGTATGTCAGAGCCATGGGGGTCGCGTCGCGCACAGCAGGGTCGCTGTGCAGGGCATGAAAGAAGATAGCCGCGAGTGGCTGCTGCCTGTGCAGACCAAACACAAATGCGCGTCGTACCGGGGGCATGGACATCTCCACGTCCTGCCAGCGACCGGCAGAACCATACGGCTCCAATCGCATATCATAGGGAGCAAGCACAGCGTTCAACTGGCTGCGTACCTGCTCCGCCAGCAATTCCAATGCATCGTCAGCGGGACGCAAGGGAAGTTGGACAACCACTACCATTTCACCCGGCACCCAGTAAAATAACTCATCGGGAATACCCATTAACTCTATAGCATTACGGGACATCCATCCATCCTTCTCTATCTATATAGCAACATATAGTACGAACTTCGTGTATGGGCTGCCTGCTCGTATGGTGCAAAATGAGCAGTAACGCAAAGGTATTGTACACAGCATTATAGCTGAAGTAGCATTAGGAAACAATCAGCAAATGTCCCAAATAGACATGCTATAATCAGAGAAAAGTCACATAGCATTATCAAGGAGTCTTTCAATGCTCATAGAGCGTCTTTATAATACACTGATTGAAATTGTTGGCATCTCCAGCACGACCGGACATGAAGAGCAGGTGCGCAGCTACCTGGAACAGCGGCTCAACGCGCTCGGCCTCCCAACAGAGGTTGATGCAACGGGCAATCTCGTTGCCACACTTGCTGGCGAGGGCAGGCCGCTGTTGCTCAACGCCCACATGGATCGCGTGCCGCCGGGGTTGGGTCATCAGCCCGTTGTGCGCGATGGCATCCTCTACAGCGATGGCACAACAAACCTCGGTGCGGACGACGCGGCGGGTCTTGCCGTTATTCTGGAAATCCTGACCCGCGTCATCGAACAGAACCTGCCTCACCCGCCCATCATCGCGGTCTTCACTGTACAGGAAGAGGCCGGACTATGCGGAGCAAACGGCTTTGACGCCGCCCGCTGGCAGATCAGCGACGGCATCGTCTTTGACAACGCTTTCGAGGCGGGCGTTGTTGTCTCGCAGGGAGCCGCCTACGAAGGCTTCGATGTGCAGATCACGGGCCGCACGGGACACCCCGGCAAAGACCTGTCGCACACAGCGGACGCCATCGAAATCTTTCGCCAGGCACGCTATCCCTACGGCTCACTCGCCAACGACCAGACACGCATCCTTATTGGGCGCGTCCAGGGTGGCAGCGCTCGCAATGCCGTTCCCGCTCATATGACTATCGAAGGCGAGATGCGCAGCTTTGAGCCGCCGCAGGAGCGCGAGCGCTACAAACAGGCTATTCGCGACGCCTTCGAGCAGACCGCGCAGCGTCTCGGCGGCTCAGCCGAAGTGAAATTCAACACGCACTCCACCGGCTACACCGTCGACGAGAACGAGCCACTGTTGAACACCTATCGCACCGTGCTGGCACAGCGAGGCGCTCCTTTCGTCATGCACCCCACCTTCATCGGCAGCGATGCCAGCGGCTTCCGCCCTAATGTGCGCGTCTTCACCATCTCCACGGGCGTCGTCAACGAGCACTCCGTCGAGGAATACGTTCCCCTCGCACCCCTGGAGCAACTGGTGGAGGATGCATTGCAAGTGCTACGCCTCTGGCAGGCACAGGATATGGAATGAATCCTCATAACTGTATGAGGATTCATTATATTGACATCTAGCTATACAAGCCAGTATTATGTTAGGGAAGCAGTTGACCTTTTTCTTAACCGGTCTGATTACCATCAGGATATTTCATTATCAATGACCACAGACACTCAAAACGGACTCGACGGTGCGGGGATGCCTGCGGCGGTGTACGTGGAGAAGCTTTGTTTCGGCTATGGATCGCTGGATGACGAGCCAGAAACAAAGCGTAAGAACGCCTCGTCCGCGCCCGCCGAGCTTGAGCAGCCCCGCGCCATCGAGGATATTTCTTTCACGTTGCCAAAGGGTGAACTGATGCTCATCGCCGGGCCGACGGGCTGCGGCAAAAGCACGCTGCTCAAGTGTCTCAACGGCCTCATTCCGCACAGTTATACAGGGACGCTTAGCGGAGAAATCCGGCTTGAGGGACGCTCTACAAAGGGGATGACGCTGCGCGACCTGGCACGGATCGTGGGTACCATGCTGCAAGACCCCGATAAGCAGATCATTGGCAGCACAGTCGAGCAAGAGATCGCCTTCGGCATGGAGAATCTGAACACGCCGCGTGCGGAGATGCGTGCGCGTATCGCGGATGTGCTCAAGCAGTTGCACCTGGAAGCCTACCAGAAGCAGTCCACCTACGCGCTCTCAGGCGGTCAGCGCCAGCAGGTGGCGGCGGCGGGACTGCTGGTGATGGAACCCTCCATCTACATGTTCGACGAGCCGTTCGCCAACCTGGACTCACGCGCCGTCGACGAACTGGAAGACCTGATTCGGGACTTGCGCGCCAGGGGACACACGGTCATCATCGTCGAGCATCGCGTCGAGGAGGCGCTGCGCCTCAAACCGGACAAAGTGCTACTCATGAAAGAGGGTCGGCAAGCCTTCTTTGGCGATACACAGGCATTTCTTGAGATTGCCGATCCCACCCAGATCAAACTACCCATCGAGTCGACATTGCGCACGATCAGCGACCCGACGCAGGTACGCAACACGCTCATCCGGCCTATCGTCACGGGTCAGAGCAACCAGAGTACAAAGGACGAAGCTATTCTCTCGTTCGAGCGCGTGCAATTCCGCTACAACTCGTTCTCGGAGGATGTTCTACACGGTGTTAGCTGCCAGATACGGCGCGGCGAAACGGTGGCGCTGCTCGGCCCGAACGGTTCCGGCAAAACTACACTGGTCAAACAGGCTCTTGGCTTGCTACGACCCAACAGGGGAACGGTCAAGCTCTACGGCGAGGATACGCGCAAGCTGAGCGTGGCGCAACTGGCCGCACGCATCGGCTACGTCTTCCAGAGTCCCGGAGCCATGCTCTTCGCGCCAACAGTCTACAAAGAAGTCGCCTTTGGCCCCGAAAATCTGAACTTCACGAGAGAACGCCTGCATACGTCCGTGCGACAGGCCGAGGAGGCGCTGAACGTGGCGGAGTTCGAGCAGCGCTCGCCGCTTTCTCTGAGCTTCGGGCAGCAGAAGCGCGTCACTATCGCCTCCGTGCTCTCCATGCAGGGAAAAATCCTGCTGCTTGACGAGCCGACGGCGGGACAGGACTACCGCTCGTACATCTCCTTTATGGAGTATCTGCGCAGCTTACCCGAACTGGACGCCCTGCTCTTCATCACCCATGATCTCGACCTCGCGCTGCGCTACACGCAGCGTGTCTTGCTGATGAAAGACGGCAACATGGTGGCCGATGGCCCGCCCTTGCAGGTGCTCGCCGACCCGGCCCTGCTGGAAGCCTGCAACCTGCGTCCCACCTCGTTGCTCCATTATCTGCTCGCCGAACGGAACGCCGTCGCGTAACCCCGGCAGAAAGGAGGCATGCCCGGCAGTATTCTCCATCGCTTCCCTTGCGTCACCGTCCACCAGTTATCAGAAAGGATAACACATCATGGCAGTCACAGAAAAACAGGAACGCTCAGCCTCACGCATCTGGGGCGTTGGCGTGCGCCAGATTGTTTACATGGCACTTGGCGCGGCACTCTATGGCGGATTGAGCTACGTTACCAACTTCTTGCAGCTTCCCAGCGTTGGACAGGTCTCGATTCGCCCCGCTATTGTCATCCCCTTATTCTTCGGGGCTGTCTTTGGCCCCTGGGTTGGTCTCTTTACCGGTGGCATTGGCAATTTCCTCGGTGACTACATCTCCGGCTACGGAGTGTACTGGAACTGGGATCTGGGCAATGGCCTCATCGGCTTCATCGCTGGCCTGGCGATGATGATGACCTGGGGCCGCTATACCAGCAGTCGCAAGATCGTCATCGCGGAAATTTTCGCCGCCATCGGCGTTCTGGTCGGCATCGGCTTTGCCGCCTATACCGATATCTGGGTCTCCAAGCTGAACGTTGCTGGCGCGACCAGCGAATTCGTTCCCGCGGTAGTCTCGGATCTCATCTTTGGCCTCATCCTGCTCCCCATCCTGCTCGTTGCCTACAACGCGGCTATTGGGAGCCGGGGGCGAGGATAGCAAGATAGTACAGGGTTTTATCACCTGGACCGCAGGCCACTGAAGTGGCTACCAGGCCACCCGCAAGGGGATGGCCCTACTATAGACGATGGCAAACCTGCTTGTCGAGCCGCGCTGGATATAGTAGGGCCATCCCTTGCGGGTGGCCTGGTAGAATCGGCCTGCCCCTACGGTCCATACCATTCCAGAGAGATGTGCCATGCTTATCAGTTTTTCTTACATCAAT
>DASTKE010000323.1:0-3589 GCA_035716105.1 Ktedonobacteraceae bacterium
CTGTCGATGGTGGCTGCGTTGCCACTGAAACCATTGCTGCTGTAATACCTCCACAACTGCTGGCTCTGATTGGCATTGATGGCGTAGAGGTAGTTGTTGGCGGCAACATAGACAGCGTTGTTGGCGACGACCGGTGACGACACGACGGGGGAGTTGATATGAAACTTCCAGAGCAGTTTGCTCTGACTCGTGCTCAGGGCATACAGGTTGCTATGAAAAACCGGCTCACACGTGTCATTCTGAGCGCAGCGAAGAATCTCAAAGAGGTCCGATTCGAGCTAGCACAGCAGAGATTCTTCGCTGCGCTCAGAATGACATGCCAGAGGCTCTTTCTCATGGCTTGACGTAGACCCCACTTCTTGATTATGCTTGTCTCAAGGCATTCAAGGATGTAGGGGCCGATTGATCGCGCCCAGCGCCGATTGATCGGCTAATGCCGAGGGCGCGATCAATCGGCCCCTACAACAACTATTTCATGCATCCGGCACCCGCCGCAGGACGTATCCAGCTAGCCGAGGAGAACAAAATGGCTCAATCCCCTGTAAGCTATCGATTGGTTTCAGAGGTCAAGATTCGCCGCGAGCATTTTGGCGGTATTCTCTACAAGTATGGCTGCGCCGACCGGGGCGCGATGTCCTTTATCAATTCCCCGCAACTGATCGAGTTCCTGATCGCCGGTCAGCAGCAGTATGGTGGCGATCTGGGCGCGGCCCTTGCTGCCCAGAGCTACTCAGCGGCTCGCAAGCAAAAGCTGTGTGCCGCCCTCGATGATCTGGCGAAACGCGGCTATATCCAGGTGGAAGACTAAAGCTATTTCCGAGAGGAGTGCTTCATGACGCAATTTGTGCGCTTTGTAGGGCGACGAGATTACTCTACCTCCCATACCCAGGCTTCAAATGCGCAAGCAACCGTTGGCACCGTTCATCCCTCCGCGCTGGTTGCCATGCAGCAGACGGGGGAGATGGTGCGCCCACAGCAGGGACGCGGCTCGCAACATTTCTTGCAGGGAGGACTCTCCGCGCCGATTACTGTCACCTGGGAGATTACTGCCGCGTGCAACATTGCTTGCGTTCACTGCCTTTCCTCGTCTGGCAAGCGGCGACCACGCGAACTGACGACGGCGCAGTCGCTGGCCCTCGTTGACGAACTGGCCGAGATGCAGGTCTTCCAGATTCACTTCGGCGGCGGCGAACCCTTTATGTATCACGGTATCTGGGACGTGCTTGAGCGCTGCAGCCAGCGTGGACTCGTCATGTGCATCAGCACCAACGGCACGCTGATTACGCAAGAGCGTGCGCGCCGCCTCACGCAGTTCCAGCCCCTCTATTTCCAGGTCAGCCTGGATGGTGGCACGCCGCAGACAAACGACCGCATACGCGGCGCGGGCGTCTTTCAACGGGCGCTGCGCGGCCTGGAACTGCTCGCGGCAGAGAACCACAGCCTGACCGTCAATTGCGTCCTTACGCGCTACAGCTTCTCCGAACTGGATCAACTCCGCGACATCGCCGCCAGCTTCGGCTCAAAGCTGCGCGTGACCCGTCTGCGCCCCTCCGGTCGCGGCCAGGAGGTCTGGGACGACCTGCACCCCACTCGCGAGCAGTACCGCGACTTCACACAGTGGCTCGAAGCCCATCCCGACGTGCTGACCGCCGATTCGTTCTTCCACCTCAACGCCTTTGGCAACAAACTCGCTGGGCTGGATATCTGCGGCGCGGCCACTGCCACCTGCTGTATCTGTCCCGAAGGCGAGGTCTATCCCTGCGCCTTCTTCCAGGCCCCCGAATTCGAGGCAGGCAACCTGCACGAGCACTGTTTCAAAGACATCTGGCGCGATTCAACGCTCTTCACCTTCTATCGCAACATGGGCGCGGGTGCCTGCACAGGCTGCGGCCAGTACAACACCTGTCACGGCGGCTGTCCCGCCACCAAGTGGTTCGTCCACCAGAAACTCAATATCCGTGACCCTGAATGCGTGCTGGTGTAACAGTGAAATCAGCAAACGCTGCCGAGCGGCTTCAACATGAAGGAAGAGGTGGCTGTGCTCTTCTTGCCTCGTGAATTGGAAACGGCTATTGAAGCTGCATTGCAGCGCGTACCGGCATCGAAATGGAAAAGTGCGGCCAAAGCGGTGAGCGAACGTTACCGCACACAGCGCAGCGGCAAAGAACATGCCCTGGCGAGGGGGCCAGACGAGGCGTTAGGCTATGCCGCGATTATCCTGCCCGCCGCCTACGCGCAACTCAGTGGTGCAATGGCGGCTGTCAAAGAGCGCGTGCCAGGTTGGCAGCCGACTTCCATGCTCGATATTGGTAGTGGACCCGGCACCGCCCTCTGGGCAGCTACGGAACAATGGCCCGGCTTGCAGAAGCTGGTGGCCTGGGAACGAGAGCCAGCTTTTATCGATCTGGGGCGTCAACTCGCACTGGGCAGCAAGCGGCCGGCCCTGCTACAGGCAAGCTGGCAAAGGACGCTCATTGGCAGTCGGTTGCCAGAACCAATGAGGACATATGATCTCATTGTTTTCGGTCACGTGCTCAATGAGTTGCCGGAAACACTGCGCAAAGACATTGTAACCTGCGCCTGGCAGCAGTGCTCAGGCGTCCTGCTCATCGTGGAGCCGGGGACTTCCGCTGCCTTTCCCATTGTCAAAGCCATGCGCGATCATTTGTTAAGCCTCGGCGCGAAGACGCTGGCTCCTTGCGCTCACAACCTGCCATGTCCCTTAGTAGATGATTGGTGCCACTTCCCTCAACGCCTGGAAAGACCATCCTTCCAGCGCCGGGCAAAAGAGGCGTCCGCTGGTTGGGAAGAAAGCAAATTTTCCTACGCCGCCATGTCCCGTTTCGGTGCCAATCCCGCCATCTGGGGACGCTTGATCCACCAGCCGCGTAAGCAGAAAAACGCGGTCAGCCTCCCCGTTTCCAGCGTCGACGGCATCGTTGACCTGCGCATTCCCAGAAGCGATCGCGAAGCCTTTCGCATTGCCAGTAAGTACGAATGGGGCGATGTCATCTTCTCGAAAATTGATCTGTAGGCAACTTGCGCTTGATAACCGGCACCAGCGGCTTCCACGTCCTGTGTGTGATGCAGCCCTGTATCACCCCAACGCCGTAAGCGCAATCATCCAGAAAGGAGCAGAGGGCATATTCACCGAGGCCCATATCAGGCCGTAACCGTACATAATCCACCCCAATTACCGCAGCGCAGGGGATGAGCGCGAGCGGCAGCAACGGTGGCAAAAGCAGTCCGACCAGTAGCATCGGCAGCGTATAGTAGCGCGTCACATGCCTGCACAGGTGATACGTATACGCCAGGTGTCCCCGCAGCGTCGCCCTCAACACAGCCAACGGCCCGATTGGCAGGCGCTGCTGGCGCACCCTCCGCCAGCGCATGAAAGCGCCAAATAGAGTGAGCAGCAGTGCTAGCATGATAAGCACATAGGGATACCGATTTGCTAGATATCGAACCCAGGATATCCGTAGGGGCGAGGGTGGGGCAGGGGTGGAGTGTGGGAGGACAGGTGTCCTTTCAGGTGGAGATGTTTTGGGAAACGTTGATGTTGCGTTGCGTTCCGTAGGGGCGCTTGCGC
>DASTKE010000324.1:0-2990 GCA_035716105.1 Ktedonobacteraceae bacterium
AGAGGCTGGCCATTCATCTCATAGGCGAGGATGGTCTGCGGATGCCTGACCAGGTCCATCTCAAGGACCTCGTAGAATGTCTGCTCCTGCGCTTCCGTGAGATCTGGCTTGACCGACTGTTTCCCCTTCTGATAGGAAGTAAAGACCGCATACCTTGCTTCCGGCTTGACCCCCACCAGGTTGATCAGCTCGGTCAGGCAAACACCTCCCCACTCGGCAACACCAGACCAGCCCTGGATGCAGTTGTGCTTGGTGATCTGCGTCCGCTTGGGCAGCTGCCGCAAATCCTCAAGCGAGAATGCTGTCGGGTTGGCAACCAAGCCGCATATCACAAGTTGCCAATCGAGAAAGTTATCCTGCGCCAGTTCCCTGTACTCTTTGCTCTCAGGCGGGCGCCCGTTCACCCAGAAGTATGGTGAGATATCGGACTGCTTGTAGCTCTGTTTTGAGACCTCTCGTTGCAGGAGCGCTTTTCGTACGGGATCAACCAAAAATCCGAGGGCGTGCTGCATCCCCCGGCGGTTGCGCAGCGACTGCCACGAAGCCCACACATAGATGAGCGCCACGACGATCAAGGCAATGACGGCAATTGTGATGGCCAGCCAGAAATTCCCATTTGCCGTGCCGAGGACGATATGCAGAATGTTGTCCTGAAAATGCACGATCACAACGAGCGCCGTGTGGATGATGATGAAGATGATGAAGGCAATCATGCTCAGAAAATGGAGGCTGCGTGCGGCTTGCCTGCCGCCAAAAATCTTGAGATACCAGGGAAAGCGCGCCTCAATCGCTGGCGACATCGCGGCACCCGTGAGCAGCATGAACGGCGCGAGCAGGAAGACCACACCCGCGTAAGCCAACTGCTGCAGCGGATCAAAGGGCCGAAAGTCGCTGGCCGGTGGGATATGGAAACTCAGGTAGGTGAGGAGGGTCTGCCACGCACGGGGAACGATTGACCAGGACGTTGGAATGAGGCGCGTCCACTCGCCGGTTGCAAAGAGCAGGACGACATACACAACTCCATTCAGTATCCAGAAGATAACCGAGAAGAAGTGCCAGTGGCGACCAAGGCCAAGGTTGTCCTCCCCTGGCAGCGCCAGCCATTTAGGAACCGGCACTTCATCGTCCATCGAGGTATACAGTCTATCCGTGGGAACTTTCTTTCGGACGAGGTTGAGCCACGCCTGCTTTGGGTTGCAGCCATCGTTCCAGTAGAGCCGGGGATGTGCCCCCGCTATCTGGATGCCGCTGCGAATCAACAGCCCGATAAAGAGCAGGGTAATGTAGTGGGTGATCCGTATCCAGATGGGAAAGCTCAGCGATGCCATGATCATGTGGATGTTCATTGCCACTCATCCTGACTAGTCTTCTTGAGCAACTCGTTCCGATGTTTTTCCACAGGAGGAATGCTCACTGTCGATAGCACCAGGCTTCGCTGTTACACACGGAAAGGAAATTATATCGTTTTGTCTCACAAGACGCAGACGTTCCAATGAGATGTGGTCGTTTGTCCTGGTTGGTGCATAGGGCCTCCTTCCCTGCTTGCCTCTCTTTCTTGGCCTAATACAAACATTGGTGACACCAGGGGCAAGATAGCTCTAGAGCTGGAAAGGAACGACGGGTGCCCAGTTTTATGCCCATTGCACCATGTCCGCCAGGCTCGTCAGTCTCACCGGTAGCTCTTGTTGCCCGGCGGTGTATGCGGCAGGTCCCGAAGCCCTCACAATAGGGACTGCCTTGCGGCGCGTACCAGGAACCGAGCCATTTCCGCCGCGCTGATCTTCTCTTCTCATTGTCTGAAACCTCCTCTCTTCAGGCATCGCACGAAAAAGTGCCTGAACCGATGTGAAGAAGCGGTCGTGATGCGCAAGAGCGTGGAGCCTTAGTCCGCCACGCGCAGGACAATCTTGCCCCGCAGGTGCCCTTTCGTTCCCTGCTCATAGGCCTGACGTGCCTGGGAAAGGGGCAACACCGCGTCGATGATCGGTCGCAGCTGTCCCGCGTCAATCAATGCGCCAATCTGGATCAGCAGCTCCCGGTTGGGTTCGACGATAAACCAGGCGAAGCGCGCGTCGTGCCCTTTTGTCACATCGGCAGGGGGTTGTGGGCTGACGACGGAGACGAGCACTCCGCCGGGTTTGAGCACCTGCCAGGAGCGCGCCAGAGTCTCGCCGCCAACCAGATCAAAGACGACATCGATGTGGTGAACCACGTCCTCAAAACGCTCGGCGCTATAGTCGATGACCACGCTCGCTCCCAACTCGTGCAGGAAGTCGCGATTGCGCGCTGAGGCGGTCGCGATGACCTGTGCGCCCGCCCAGCGGGCCAGTTGGACGGCAAAAACGCCCACGCCTCCCGCCCCTCCATGGATTAAGGCGGTTTGTCCCGCCTCCAGGCGCGCGTGTGCAAAAAGGGCCAGCCAGGCCGTCAGCGCTGAGAGCGGAACCGCGGCGGCCTGCACATGGTCGAGCGCATGTGGTTTGGGAGCAAGCTCATCGGGGAGGGCAATGGTGTAGTCCGCCTCGGCCCCATCGCGGCCGTAGCCGAGCATGGCATAGACCGCGGAGCCTGGGGCGAACGTCGTGACACCTTGACCAATCTCTTCGACCACTCCAGAGAGATCACGTCCGGGGATCGGCAGGGTGAGCGGGCTGCCTGTCGCGGTCTGGTAGGTCTCGTCCCACTCCAGTTCAGTGGCGATGACCCCTGTCGCGTGGATGCGCACCAGTACCTCCCCTGGGCCAGGATGGGGTTGTGGTGCGTCTTCATACACGAGGTGATCTGGACCGCCACGGCCATGGATACGGATCGCTTTCATTTCATACTTTCCTCTCGACTTTGAGATGAATCCAGTCCACCGCCAGAGTGCGGTGATCAGGTGAAGAGCCTCGGCTGTGGATCAGCCGAAGGTGAACACAAAGGCCTCTCCCTCATCATCCCATTCGCCTTTCTCCTATGACTGTTCGCTGCACGATGACTGTTGAGCGCAG
>DASTKE010000325.1:0-5088 GCA_035716105.1 Ktedonobacteraceae bacterium
ATTCCCACGGTGGGTGTAAACAAACACTACGGACTGCGCGACGCGACGCTGAGAGATATCCCCTTCATCAACACGATTTATAACCGGCAACGAGGGAAGAGCATCGTTTCGGCCACGATTGACGAGTCGTGGTGGCGCTACCAGATTGAGTCGTGGCACAAAGCACGCCGGGGTGCGATGTCGCCGCCGCAAATGTCGGATGCCTTCTGGCACGTGCAGGTAATTTTCGACCAGGAAGCTGCCAGAAAAGGCTATGTGATCATGCCGGTGGCGCGCTGGAAGCTGTCGGTGCCGGTCTTTGATCTGGAGGTCGCGCCGGGGGTAAACTTGCAGGAGGTTCTGCCGTCTCTATTGCACGTGCTGCACAAACAGGGCAAGGAGATGCCAAAGTATCATGGATCACAGGAGGTGAGCAGAATCGCCTTCTGCCTGGGACGCAGCCACCCGGTCTATGACTTGCTGGGGCAGGCGCTGACTTCGGTGCGCGAAGCTCCCTACGCCTGGTACGTGCGCGTTCCCGATCTGGTCGCCTTCCTGCGGCATATCGCGCCCGTGCTGGAGCGACGGCTGGAGCAGTCAGCTCTGTCCGGCTATAGCGGCGATTTGAGGATGAATTTCTATCGCGGCGGACTGCGCATGGTGTTTGAGCATGGCCGACTGACGACCGTGGAGGACTGGCGCAATCCGGTTTGGGGCGGCAACGCGGTGGCGGGCTTTCCGCCGCTCGTCTTCCTGCAATTGCTCTTCGGTCGCCGCAGCCTGGACGACCTGCGCTACGCTTACCCCGACGTGCGGGCCAATGACGAGGCGCAGCCAGTGCTCAACACACTTTTTCCGGCCCGTCCATCCTGGGTCATTCCACTCGGTTAAGACGATGGCCGTGCAGCCTGCGACAGCAAAGCGGTCACAGACTGCACGGCCATCGTCTTAACCGGAAAGAGGCTATTCGCCACCCCCAGCAGCGAGCGGCTCGGCAACATTGACCTCGATATCGTCGTACTTCTTCACTTTGTAGATGATGGTTGAGACGAGCCAACTGGCAATGAAGATGCCGATAATCAGGCTGCCGAGCAAGCCGAAGTCGAGATTGCCGAAGTAATTCCAGAAACCACCGCTCAGGTTAAACTCCATAGCGATGATGCTGAAGACCTCAATAGTACCCACGACAAAGGCGACCAGCACGGAGATCAGCGTGATGTTCATGTTGTAGTAGAGCTTGCGTACGGGCTTGAGGAAGGCCCAGCCATAGGCTCCGAGCATGAGAATACCGTCGGTGGTGTCAATCAGGCACATACCGGCCATAAACAGCAGCGGGAAGATCAGGATGTAGAAGATGGGTAGACCTTTGCCAGCTTCAGCAGCCGCGATGCCCAGCAGACCAACTTCGGTTGCAGTATCGAAGCCGAGGCCGAAAAGCACGCCCACCGGATACATCTTCCAGCTTTTATCGACGATCCTGAGCAGCGGACGGAAGAAACGGCCCATGAGACCACGCTGATTCAGGAACTCATCGATAGTCTGATCATTATACTCCTCGCCTCGCTTCACCTTGCGGAATGCCTGGAAGATTTCCCAGAGCACCAGGAGGTTAATGATGGCAATGACGTAGAGAAAAACGGCAGAGACGGAGGTGCCAATCAAGCCACCGGCTTGCTTCAAAGCCGGGATGCTGCCCTGAATGAAGGCGGCGGCGATGGCAATGGCGATGGTCAGCCCAACCACGATGGTGGAGTGACCGAGCGAGAAAAAGAAGCCAACGGCGACCGGTCGCTTGTTCTCCTGCATCAATTTGCGCGTGACGTTATCGATGGCTGAAATATGATCCGCGTCAACGGAATGACGCAGGCCGAAGGTATAGGCCACGAGAGCCACGCCAAGCAGCGCGGGATATTGTTCGGCAAATCCCAGGAAAGCAAGCAGCCACGCTAGAATGTTAAATGCGATCAGGAGTATGTAGATGCCTATGACCTTGCCACGAATGTCATGGGAGCGATCATTGAATACACGCGAGAACGTGTTTATCAAGGGATTGGAACTCATGCGTCCTCCTCTGAGCGCTGCATAGCGCGGCAAACACGATGAAAAGATGGAACAGGTTAACTAACTTTTTTGGCATCAAGCAGGTACAGCATACCATCAAAAATTCCTAATTGCAAGTCTTTCGCAATTAGGAAAAAGATGCACGAGACACTGAGGATAATACGGAATCGGCGAGAAAAAAGATCACTATTTGATGGTGGATATATAGAGATGCGAGAAGGAGACTTCGGAGTTCTCCTCGACGTAGAGGCCGAGTTCGCCTGACGCGATAGCCTGTTTGGAGCTGTCGGTGACGGCATTGCCGACCGGTTTGTGATTGATGGAGAAGTTGAAGATATTGCCGACAGCCTGCACGTTGATGGTGTTGCTCGCGCCGGGAGTGGTGATGAGCGAGGGCGCGGGACCGCTGGCGAGCAATTTCCAGTGGCCGTCATAACGCAAAAAGCCGTATTCGCCGCTGCCCCAGGTGGCTACCTCAAAGACGTAGTAGTGCGACTGGTCGGTGGACGAGCGAAACACGATACCGTAGTAGTCGGCGCTGTCATGCGAGCCATGCACTTCGGTCATGGAGACAGAGAGCTTGAAGCCGGTGTAGAGATGATTGGCATAGAGGGCAAGGGCCACATCCTGATCTGATTTGTTCTGAATGTGATACTGCTGACCGGTAAAGAAGAAGGTACTGCTCGTCGGCCAGTCGCCGCTGTTTGTCAGGCCATCAACAAAAGCACTGCCCAGGCCCGGTGGAACAGTCGCCGACACGATGCGGCTATTGTGTGTCAGATGCGATGTCAGTTTGCTGGCTCCGAAGGCGGCTCCCAAAGTGAGCAGCAAAATCAGTGCGGCGGCAACCAGAATGCGCGTGAAGCGCAGAGAAACCTGTCCAGCGCGGACGGGCGCAACATGGACAAGCGGTTGGGCAGCAAGCAATACCGGCTGCACATCGGGGCCTTCGAGCAGTTGATCCATGCCAATAGCCTGCATGGTCTCCGCTGAAACCTCGCTCACGTCGATCAAACCGGCAGCAAGGCCAAAGGCTGTGCAGAACTGGCTCGCGGTCTGGAAACGTTCATCTGGAGACTTTGCCAGCGCTTTACGAATCACGCGATCAAGGGCGGGTGAGATGTCGGCGCGAACGAGACCCAGCGAGGGCGGCGGCTCGTGAACATGCAGGAGCGCCATGGCGATGGTGCTGTCGGCCTTGAAAGGGAGACGCCCGGCAAGTAGGAAAAAGAGCATGACCGCCAGGGAATAGATATCGGAACGGCCATCGAGCTTATGCCCCAGCGCCTGCTCCGGTGAAATGTAGTCGGGCGTCCCCATCAGCAATTCGGGCGACTGTCCAACTTGATTGGACTGGTCATTTGCGCGTGCGTGATCCTGTCCATTTTCGCTGACAGGAACCGCCGGTGGCATGATATGTGCGATGCCAAAATCAGAGAGCAGAGCGCGCCCCTCGCCATCCAGCAGGATATTGGCGGGTTTGACATCACAATGGACCCGGCCATGCTCATGCGCATAATCGAGGGCCGAGGCGATCTGTTCCAGGTACCAGTACGCCTCATCCAGCGAAAGACGACCGTGCTGGCGAGCGTACTCGTGGAGCGTGCCACCGGGAACATAGGGCATGATAATGTAGGGCAGACCATCCTGTTCGCCGTAGGAATAGATGGGTAGGATGTTGGGGTGATCGAGTTCGCTGGCGGCTTCAGCCTCGCGCAGGAAACGGATATAAAAATCCTTCTGCATTTTCACATCCATGCCGGAGCGTGGAAGAAATACCTTGATGGCAACCGGGCGTTCGGGGGCATGCTCTTGAGCCAGGAAAACGGCACTGGAACCGCCGTAACCCAGTAATTGCTCAAGGACGCAACCGCCCACAGCTTTGCCGATAAGATGCTGTCCCCTGGTCGTCGTCACCTGGCGCTCCTCTCCAGCTCCCATTGAGAGCAGGATGCACTATCCTCTGTTCTACGAGCAGTGCGATACAAAGGACCCACTGAAATTCTACAAAACATGCGCTCTATCTGTCAATGCCTCAGATGGTGAAATTTCCGTCGCGCATGATGACGCGGCCATCCACTTCGATGGTGCAGGAAGTGGGAATGACATCAACGTGAATGCTGGCATCCCAGTCGGCACCGGTAAAGTGCGGGTAGGGGTTGCCAAAGGCGACGTGCAGGCCGGGCATCTTCTCATCCTGCAAGAGGTTGCCGGTCAACTGCTTGAGGCTGCTGAGCGTGCCGATGGCGAATTCACCCGCGCGGTTGCCGTTGGGAACGGAGAACAGGTAGTCGCGCAGTTCCTGTGCCAGCGCTGAGTCCTCGCTGTTAACCTCGGTGATATAGCCATCCTTGATGGTCAGCGTGACGGGATGTTGCAAGACACCGTACTTTTCAGAGAAGTAGTCGCCCAATACATCACAGACCAGCACGCCATCGACGGTGGCAGGCGCGGTGAATACTTCGCCTTCGGGCAGGTTGCCCCACTTGCCCTGCTCATGATAGCGCCCGTGACAGGGAATCCACTGCCAATCCTGATGGAAGGTGGCCATTACGTCGCTGCCCTTCGCGGAGGTGACATGGATGGTTCTCGCGCCGCGCACGATGTCGTACACCTGGTTGGTCAGTCTGAAGACCTCGTCGTAGTCGGCGCACATGCCGTCGGCCATCAGCGCTTTATTGATGCCGATCATGTGGCCGTGGCGCACCTTCAGTTCCTGCGCGAGGAAAGGCAACAAGGGAATGCGGAAGGCAATCTCCCCAGGTTTGGCGGTCGCAATATAGAAGGTAACGGTCGGGCGAGCTGCCAGCAGGTCCTGGCGCAGGGCTTCCGGCAAAGCTGTGAGCGGGCGCTCGCCGTAGTGTTCCAGGAAGCGCACGGTAACATCGGCGTGGCGAGCAAGCGCGGCACCGGCAACATAGCGAGCGATATCCTGGCGCTCGTAATCAGTGATGATAAACACGCGATCCTGCGCAGTGACACCCATACAGTTGACGGCGTTCTCGGCCCCAAGCTGCACGCGCTCCTCAAACGAGAGGCTCTCGGTAT
>DASTKE010000326.1:0-7875 GCA_035716105.1 Ktedonobacteraceae bacterium
CGTCTCTCGTTATTTGCTCGCTGTTTGGAGGAAATCTAGTACGAGGCGGTTGAATGCCTCTGGCTGCTCCATGCTGAGCATGTGGGCAACGTCGGGCATAACCACCAGTTGCGCACCTGTGATAAGCTCCACCAACTGCTCCGCGAGCGTGACCTCATCAAGTACATCAAGGTCTCCGACAACGATCAGGGTCGGGACGTGCAACTCCGCCAGCCGCGTGAGGGCGGGAGGTTGCAGGTCGATCTCTTCGGCCTCTTCGGATATGGGAACGGTGAAGGCGTGCATATAAATCTCCATCAACATTACGCGATCAATGTTGGGCAGGTTTGTAGTCGCCGGGGACGGTGCGGAAGCTGACGTTCAGGCGATTCCAGCCGTTGATGGCAACAATGGCCAGGGTGAGGTTGACCAGCTCCTGTTCGCTAAACTGCTGGCGCGCTTGCTCATAAACTTCGTCCGGCACATGCCCTGCGGTGACGAGCGTCACCGCCTCTGTCCAGGCCAGCGCGGCGCGTTCGCGGTCACTGTAGAATGGCGATTCGCGCCAGGCGTCGAGCATATAGACGCGCTGCTCGCTTTCACCAGCGGCGCGCAAATCTTTGGCGTGCATATCGATACAGAAGGCGCAACCGTTGATCTGAGAGGCTCGCAACCTGACGAGATCGAGCAGGGTGTGTTCCAGTCCGCAATCGTTCACATATGTCTCTAACCCCACCATCGCTCTTCGCACACCAGGGGCAACTCTGCCATAGGCAATACGTGGTTCCATGAATATCCTCCTTAGGATAGAGCTATGGCACCTTTCCAGAGGTGCTTAACAATCATACTCATATTATGAATATAGCGCCAAAATGGCCTTGAGACAAGGGCCAATATGCATAGGCTCTCCATCTTTCCGGGGGAAGTCGTAGGGCGATGCCTTGTGCTCGCCCGTGCTGGAGCTATCACGGAGGCGGGCGAGCACAAGGCATCGCCCCTACGCCTGGCAAGGAAGGACTTCATCCACTTAGAATGATGTTCACAGGAATTTCACGCTGGCATCAACATTCTTCACAGGAAATTTACAGAGGGTTCGTATAGTTAGGAGTGGCAAAGTTATTGCTGAGTTGAATGTCTATCTGGTTGCGCGGTTAAAGTGGAGATGGAGGAGGTACATATGAGTTCTTTCTTTGATGGTGGAGAGCAACCGGCGAGCACGGGGAAATTATCCACACATCGCAATTCGATGATGAAGACATTGACGCTGGTCGCGCATGAACCGACCTGCGATACACCACCTGCTGGTATGCCGGCACTGCCTCGCACTGCTCTCAAGAGAGCCAATCCCATTGAGAGCCGGAACACGGACCCGTTGCCACCTATTCCCATGTCGATAGCCGCTCCCACTCCCATGCAGGAGGGGTCTGGGCAGATCCCTTCGCGGACTCCGCTTCTGGCACATCCGGTGCCAGGGCGTTCAGCACAGCCTGGTTCTGCATGGGCGGCTTCACACGAGGCGCGGGTGACAGAGAGCGCAAGAGAGATGGCGCAGCAAGGCGTCAACGCTATATTCAAGACAGTTCTATGGGCTACTGACCCAAAAGTAATCAACCAGATCGAGCGGAGAGACCGCGTGGTGTTCCTGCTGCTTGATGGCAAACGCACGATTCGCGACATCGCACACCTGGTACGCCGCAACGAACTCGACGTTGCGCGCACGATTGTGCGGCTGCTGAAGCAGGGCTATGTCGTCCACATCAATATCCAGGGGTAGGGGAGCCAATATACGTCTCCAGCAGTAAGCTTTTTTGCTGAAAATTTTTCGTGAATACGAAAAATGATGGGAAAAGTGATATCAATTTACGGGGTTATACGTTATAATAGATAGGCTTGGAAGGGAAAGCGGGATGTTCGTGAGCAAGCAGATCCACCTCGACGAGCGGCTTGTAGCGTTCATCTGGATTTCAGTGCAACCTTTTCCCCATGGGGTTAGCACACGCACCTTCTAGAGTCTCGCGATGCATGTTGCATGCGCGTGGTAAGGGGAGGACGAGCTGGCACCCCGTCCTCCCCTTGCTTTTAACCGTGACACTTTAGGAAGGGTCGCTTGCGATTTACTGTGAGGTCACTGGGGGGAAAATTTATTATCGCTGCCACAGGAACGCTCCTGCTGTGCGTGCTACTGTTTTCAGTTGTGTCGGTAGGCTTGCTGAGATATCGCTTTGAGCACGAAGCAGCGAGTGATGCTGCGACACACCTTCAACAGGCCACGTCGGCCTACACCGCCCACAGTGCGGCGCTCTTGCAATCGTTGCAGCAGGCCGCGCACCACAACGATGTCATCTCACTGGCAACCAGTGGAACTTTTACAGCATCAAACTCTTTGATTCCCCTGCTATCTTCCTCGCACCTCGCGGGACTGGCGATCATCACTGCCAGGCGCACCGTACATGTAGGCAGCATCATCGCAGCTCCGGCAACAACACTGCTCAAATCAGCCCAGGCGGGGAATACCGAGACGATGCTCCAGCCAGCGGGAAGCAACAGCGCCGGTGCATCGAGCATAGCACCTTCCGGCTCCTCGAGTTTGTGGATGTTGAATATGGCGGTACCCATTCATAATCATAATGGTATGGTGGTCGGCGTGCTGGTGGGCGAACAGTATATCGATGACGCACTCACGCACTCGCTTGTCCAGGCGAGCAGCCAGGATCTCGTCCTTTGTCAGGCCGGACATATTCTGAGCACAACAATGAAGAGCCTCTATCTTGAGCAGTTTGTTTCTCAGCGCGCTCTCTGCACTCCTGGCAGCCTGAATTTCAACTCGAATGCACAGGCGTACCTGTCACGCGCGGCGACTGTCGAGGCCAGCAACCAGATCGCGGGTTCGCCCGCGCTAGTGATTGTCGATATCGAACCACTGTACAACATCAACGAGCACCTTGAGCACAACCTGCCAATCATTCTGGGTCTGGCGATTTTCGTGCTTACCCTGGGCATTATTGCCCTGATTGTGTTCACCCGCTACCTGTTGATGCGCCCCCTGCGACGGCTGCAACGGCGCGTCTCCACGCTTGTCAGCATCAACAATGGCAGCGACGGCCCGGTTTCCACGACGAAAGCGCAGACCGACGACTTAAGCGTCATCGACCGCTCATTCAATCTGCTGTCGCAATCGCTACAATTACAGGAGAACCAGAGCCAGGCGATGACCAGGCAAATGGAAGACCTGCTCACTATGAACGATGCGCTGATCTCCACCCTCAACCTGGAACACTTACTGGGGGAAATCGTCTCGCGCCTGGGCGGTATTATGAATGCTCAGCATGTCTCATTACTGCTCTATGGACGCGAGATGCTCTCACCGTGGGCGGTGGCACAGTGGTCGACCAATATAGCGATGAGCGGGGAAACAGCCGCCTTTCCTATGTCCGCCTTCTCCAATGGCAATTCGGCTCCGCACGGGGCCATCACCGTTCATGCCGACCCGGATGGCGATATCACGATGGCTGCGACAACGAAAATGGCGGCAGTCCCTTCATCGCTGCCTCGTGCGAGCGGGAAGCGCAACGCGGTGCGTGTCCCGAAGTCACACACAGAGTCGCCCTATGGACTGCGCCGCCCGCGCATTCCCCGGCCTGCCCTACGCGACCTCGATATGATCCTGGCGCGCATGGTGATACAAAAGCAGAAAATCGCCTTCGGAGAAGATGTGACGGCCATTTACCGGAACCGCAAGGAAACCTGGGTGCAACTGGCGCTCGAAGCCGGCTATCGCTCGGTGATCGCCGTCCCCCTCACCGTGCAGGATCAGCCCATCGGCGCGTTTATCCTCTATTCGGATAAGCCTTACCAGGTCAGCAGCCGCGACACGTTTCTGTTGAGCACAGCAGCTTTTCAGGCGGCAATGGCGATTCAAAACGCCCTGCTGTTCGCGGAGGTGAAGGATAAGAACGCGGCGCTTGAGCGCGTCAATCACCTGAAATCACAATTTTTGGCTACCGTGACCCATGAATTACGTACTCCCCTGCATAGCATTATCAGTTATGGTGCGTTAATACTAGAGGGGTTTGTGGATGGGGAACTGACGGCTGAGCAGGAAGAGCACATCCAATTCATCGTGCGACGGGCTGAAGACCTGAAGTCGCTGGTTGATGATATGCTCGACCTCTCGAAGATCGAGGCAGACCGGCTGGAAGTGAAGGTTGAACCCATTTCGCTGGTCTCCTGCCTGAGCGATGTAGTGAGCCAGCTCAAACCCATCGCGAACAACAAGAGCCTGCGACTGGCATTGGAGATGGATGAGGGGCTGCCGATGGTGCTGGCGGATAGCTCGCGTGTCCGGCAAGTTGCCCTCAACCTCGTCTCGAACGCGGTAAAGTTTACGGAGCAGGGTGGCGTGACGATTCACTGCTCGCTGCTGGAGAACTACGATATGCTGCGCGTGGCCGTGCAGGATACAGGCATCGGCATCTCCCCGGCGGCGCTTGGCTATATCTTTGAAGCATTTCGCCAGGCCGATGGCAGCACCACCCGCCAGTTCGGCGGCACCGGCCTGGGCCTGACGATTGCGCGCAAACTGATTGAATTGCAGGGTGGTGAGGTGGCCGTGGAGAGTATTGTGGGCCAGGGGTCAACGTTTTCGTTCACCCTGCCCATCGTCTCCTCCGATGGCTCTCAAAGCTACTCCTAATCATTTCAGCCATATGCTCTATTAATATGGCTATAAGAAATCGACAAGAGAATGGAAGAATAGAAAACATGCTAAACAAACCAGATTCAGTTCAGGCTCCCACTGCTACTGCCCGGCAGGCAACCATACTTGTAGTGGAAAACGAGGTCTCCAATCGCATCCTGATTGAGCGAGTGCTCTCCACGCGAGGCTATCGCTGCCTTTCAGCCAGCAACGGGCGCGAGGCGCTGGCGATTCTCGACCAGCAGCCGGTCGATCTGATTCTGACCGACCTTTCCATGCCTGTACTCGACGGCTACCGCACCACGCAATTGATTCGCCAGCGCCCGGCACTCGCCCACGTCCCCATCGTGGCCGTCACCGCCTACGCGCTGAACGATGAAAACGAAGCGGCCCTGCGTATGGGCTGCACCGAATATCTGATTAAGCCATTCAAGCCACGTCAATTGCTGGAAGTGGTCGAGCGACTGCTGCCGCAGGGGTAGGAGAAATAGGGCAGCATAACATTTGCAGAGGGTATGTCGAACGCCCTTGCAGGCCGTTCGACATACCCTCTGCAAATGTTATGCTGCCCAGAAATGGGCTGAGCTAGCCATCATTGTCGAATTTTGCTATGATTCACCATATCATACTGCGACTTGCTGACCGGCGCTGTGGCCGGTCAGCCTCTTTTTAGCTCAAGAAGAAAGTGGGAACAGGTTTATGGACATTCAAGTGACTGCTGGCGGCTTAAAAGATGCGGCGTGTGACGTGTTGGTGGTGGGTGCGGTACGCGAACAACAGGGGCAGGTGATGCTGCCAGAAGCGACCAGGACGGTGGATAACGCGCTGAATGGCCTGCTCAGCGAAGTCAGCACGGGCGAGGAGTTCAAGGGCAACCTCGGCGAGATGATTACGATTCACACGATGGGCAAAATGGCGGCGAAACGCGTGCTGCTGGTCGGGCTGGGGAAACAGGAAAGCCTGAACGCGCAGTCGTTCAGACGCGCCAGCGCTATTACGGCCCGTGCCGCGCAGAGCACAGGCGCGCACACGCTGTGCTTTGCCCTGAACTGGAGCGGCTCCGGTGTTGACGCGATGGAGGGCGCGCAGGCGGTGGTCGAAGGCGCGCTGCTCGGCACCTATAGCTTCAGAAAATACCAGCAGAGCGAGCAGCAGGCTGGTACAAATGGCAAGGGCATTACCACGCTTGAACTGCTCTCCTATGGTTCGCAGGCGAACGACCTTCAGGAAGGCATCCGGCGGGGTACGGCGCTGGCCGAGGCGGCCAACTTTGCGCGTGACCTGGTGAACGAGCCGCCCAATGTGCTGACGCCGACAGAACTGGCGAACCAGGCAGTCGGCATGGCGAAACGCTTTGGGCTGGAATACGAAGTGCTGGATCGTCCCCAGATGCAGGAACTGGGCATGGGTGGCCTGCTGGGCGTCTCGCAGGGCAGCGTGGAACCTGCGAAATTCATCATCCTGCGCTACCGTGGCGATAAGAGCACGAATGCAGGCATGGCGCTGGTCGGCAAGGGCATCACCTTCGATACCGGCGGCATCTCTCTCAAACCCGCCGCCGATATGGACAGGATGAAGGGTGATATGGGAGGCGCGGCGGCGGTCATCGGCGCGATGCAAGCGATTGCCGCGCTCAAACCATCCATTAACGTGACGGTGCTGGTGCCAACGACGGAGAATATGCCGAGCGGCTCAGCTTATCGTCCCGGCGATATCCTGCGCATTCTGAACGGCAAAACCATCGAGATCGTCAATACCGATGCCGAGGGGCGTCTGGTGCTGGCCGACGCGCTCTCCTACGCCTCGAAAGAGGGCCTTTCGCCCATTATCGACGTGGCAACGCTGACGGGTGGGGTGGTGGTGGCACTGGGTCATACCATGACGGGGCTGTTCTGCAATGACGAGCAGCTTTGCCAGGAGATTATCGAGGCTGGCAAGACGGCGGGTGAGAAGTTCTGGCCCCTGCCGCTCGACGAGGAATATGGCGAGCAGATCAAGAGCGATATCGCCGATATCAAGCAAACGGGCGGGCGCGCCGCTTCCTCGGTGACAGCCGCCAAAATTCTGGAAAACTTCGTCGGCAACGCCCACTGGGCGCACCTAGATATCGCAGGTACCAGCTACGTCGAAAGCAAAAAGCCCTACCAGGAAAAGGGTTCCACCGGCGTCGCGGTGCGCACACTGGCAAATCTGGCCTTGATGCTGGCGAAACACGGGTAAAAGGAGTTTTTCATGGCACGGATACAATTCGGCTGGACGATTACCAGCGGCCCACGCATGAACCAGGGAGTGGGGGCAGAGGCTTATCTTGCCGCCGTAAACCGGGGCTTCGATCTGATCAATGGGCATTTCGATTCGGGCTGGTTTGTCGATCATCTCGAAATTGGGGATGATAATATTCTGGAAGGGTGGACAGCCCTGACGTACTTCGCGGCGCAGCATTCCCAGTTCGATTTTGGTCATGCTGTCCTCAGTCAATCGTTTCGCAATCCGGCGCTGCTGGCGAAGATGGCCGCGACCTTGCAGTTCATGAGCAATGGACGCTACATTCTGGGTATTGGCGCGGGTTGGAAAGAGGACGAGTACATCCAGTATGGCTATCCTTACCCGCCAGCGAGTGTGCGCGTGGAGGAACTGGACGAAGCCTTGCAGATCATCAATCTCCTGTGGCGCGAGCAGCGTGCGACCTTCCACGGCAAGCATTACCAGGTCGATGAAGCCTGGTGCGAACCCAGGCCCAATCCCATCCCTACTATCATGGTTGGCGGCGCAAAACCACACATGTTACGGCTGGTGGCACGCTACGCTGACTGGTGGAACGTCTCCTGGACGGGCATCGACCGCTATCGCGAGCAGGTGAGGGAGTGTGAGCGAGCCTGTCAGGAGGTCGGGCGCGATCCGGCCACGCTGCGCCGCACCTGGTTCGGCGGCTGCCTCTGCGGACCAAACGAAACTATTGTGAAGGAGCTGAATCAAAACATCAACATGAGCGCAAACAACGCCTTCGTCGGCACATCGCAGCAGGTGATCGAGCAGATGCTGCGGTTTGTTGATCTGGGCGTCGATTACTTCATGGTGAGCTGCGGTGGTTTCCCCGACCTGACCACGCTCGAAATGCTGGTTCACGAAGTGATGCCTGCGCTGAACCGGTAAAAGTATAGCATATTTGCTCTGTGACGAGGAAGATTGGGTGCGCGGCA
>DASTKE010000327.1:0-3503 GCA_035716105.1 Ktedonobacteraceae bacterium
CACCGCGAACCAGGTCCTGAGCCTGACCCTGGTCTCACCCGCGCAGCGCGCCTCCTCGATCGCGCTCAGCCGAGTCGTAGGCAACTTCGGTCTCGGCGCCGGCGCGACGGTTGCGGGCTTCGTCGTCGCAGCCGCCAGTCACCTTCGCACGTTCCAGGCGCTCTATCTCTTCGACGGCCTTACCTACGCTGCTCTCGCACTGGTTGTGCTCGCATGGATCCCGAACCCCCGCCGTGCGGAAGCTGCGCCCGCGAGCGAAAGCCGAACCGGCTTCCGGGCAGTTGCCCGCGATCGGCTCTTCCGTTTTTGGCCCTGATTTCTTAATCCAGCGCCCGCTCTTGCAGGCTATTGATCCATCGAACGCGCAAGCGCCTGTGTTGCTGATCGATGAACTTGATCGCAGCGATGAAGAATTTGAAGCCTATCTGCTCGAATTGCTTTCTGACTTTCAGATCACTATTCCAGAGATTGGCACGATTGAGGCCAAAGAGCCACCCGTCGTCATTATCACCTCGAACCGCACGCGCGAGATTCATGATGCCCTGCGCCGGCGCTGTCTCTATTACTGGATCGACTTCCCCACGCTGGACAAAGAATACTCGATTGTCATGGCGCGTATGCCGGATGTGCCGGAACGGCTGGCCCGCCAGGTCTGCACCTTCGTCCAGGAACTGCGCGGCGTTGACCTGTTCAAGGCACCCGGTATCGCGGAAACCCTCGACTGGATCAGCTCGCTGCTGGCACTGGACCAGCTTGAACTGGTCGAAGGTCCCGTGCGCGATACGCTGGGCGCGCTGCTGAAGTATCAGGATGATGTCCTGAAAGTTGGCGGCAGCGATATGACGAAGTGGCTGCAAAAGGCCCGTGGAGCCTCTTAAGCTTATGAGTACCCTGCCGCAAGAGAACGGCGATTACTTCGCCACGATGCCGCTTTCGCTGAAAGAGATCGAGCGCGGCGAGCGCTTGCTTTATCGCCTGACGGAGTTTGGACGCCTGCTCTGGGAGTCCGGCATCGACGTAGGCCCGCGCAAGATGCTGGACCTTGCCGAGACGCTGAACTACATCGATCTCACCAACAAAGAGGATTTTTATAACACGCTCAAGTGCAGCCTGCTTGCCCGGCACGAACAGGAGGCGCTGTTTGACCAGTTGTACCTCTATTACTGGTACATGCGCGACCACAAGCAGAAACCGGGAGATAACAGCGTCAATGGCCCGGCGAAACGTGACGACAAGCACCTGCGCTTGCCGCCTTCGGAGCGCAAGCGGCTGGCGGAGCATCTCAATGCCAACGATACGGCGCGCAAAGATTTGCGTGCCGAGATGCGTGAGACCGAGCGCCGCCGGCGCGCCGAAGAATACTCTGATGACGAGGACGACGAGGGTGATCCACAGGGGACGGCCTATAGCGCCATCGAAGTACTGAGGAAAAAAGATTTCGAGTCCTTCACCTGGGAAGAGGTGCAGGAGGCGAAACGTTTGATGTCCGAGATGCGTTGGAACCTGGGTATGCGTCCGACGCATCGCAAACGGCCCTCCGCCCGTGGCTCGTATCCCGATATGCGCCGTATCGTGCGCCGGAATCTCAAATATGGTGGAGAACTCCTCGAATTGACATGGCGTGAGATACGGCGCAAGCCGCGTCCGCTCATCATCATCTGCGATATCAGTGGCTCGATGAGCCTCTATTCGCGGCTACTGCTGCATTTTATTCACACCATCTCGAATGGTTTGATGAACGTCGAAGCTTTTGTTTTCGGCACGCGCCTCACCCGCATCACGCGCCAGTTAAAGCGGCGCGACGTTGACGAGGCTGTGCGTGATGTCTCAAAATCGGTGCAGGACTGGTCAGGCGGCACACGTATTGGCGATGCCTTGCACTACTTTAATCATAAATGGGCCAAACGTGTGCTGGGACGTGGGGCTGTTGTGCTGGTGATCAGCGATGGGTGGGATCGCGGCGATTCGGGAACGCTGGAAGTGGAGATGGATCGCTTGCAACATAGCTGTCACCGGCTCATCTGGCTCAACCCCCTGCTCGGCTCGCCCGATTACCGCCCGTTGACGATTGGTATGAAGACGGCTCTGCCGTATATCGACAATTTCTTGCCTGCCCATAATCTGGACAGCCTGATTAACCTGGGCAATCTGCTGCGCGACATCGATGATAGTCGACCGGTACGCAGCGCGGCGGCTCGTCGCAAAGCTGCCGCTGCTTGGAGCAAACCCCAACAGCGTATGAACATGTAGGGGCAGCCCTTGTGGCTACCCGGTAGTTTGGAGGTCTGGCGATGCGTGACGTATTACCTGATATCGAACGCTGGCGCGCTCGCGGTGAGCGAGTGGCCGTGGCGACAGTTGTGAGTATGGCCGGTTCGGCACCTCGTCGGCCCGGCGCAAAGCTGGCGGTAAGCGAGAGTGGAGAGCTGACCGGCTCCGTAAGCGGCGGCTGTGTGGAACCGGCGGTGGTGGAGGCCGCGCTGGAGGTGATCCAGAACGGCAAGCCGCAGATGCTTGAATTCGGCATCACCGAAGAGCAAAACATTGAACAGATTGGCCTCGCCTGCGGCGGCACCATTCACGTCTTTGTCGAGCGCCTGGACTGGTAGAATACCTGGTTCTGGATTGCTCGCCAGCGATATGTCGCTTGCAAGCGGCATATCGCTGGCGAGCAATCCAGAACAATGGGAGCGAAATCATGAGCGATCTCTTTGAAGTGTTAGATGATATGCTGCACCAGGAGACGGGTGTGGCGATGGCGACCGTTGTGCGCGGTGCGGACCATGTGGGCGGAAAACTACTCGTCCAGTCCGGCAAGCGCACGCAGGGAACGCTGGGAGATGCCGTGCTCGACGCGCTGGTGGTGGAGGATGCCGAGCGAGCCATCTGGAATGCAGATGCCGGCACGCACACCTATATGGTTGAGAGTGAAACGGGCGCGGTTCCCTATGATGTCTTCATCGAAGGTTTCCCGCCGCCGCCTTCTCTCATTATCGTCGGGGCCGGCCATATCGCCATACCTCTGACCACCTTTGCCAAAACGCTGAATTACCGCGTGGTGGTGATCGATGCTCGCTCTGCTTTTGCTACTCGCGAGCGCTTCCCCCATGCCGACGAATTGATCGTTGAGTGGCCGGACGAGGTGTTGGAGAAGATGGATTTGAATCCTTCCACCTCGATTGCTGTCCTGACGCACGACCCCAAATTTGACGAGCCAACGCTGAGCGTGGTACTCTCGCGCAATGTCGGCTACGTCGGCGCTATTGGTAGCCGTAAAACGAGCGAGGAGCGCAGCGAACGCCTGAAACAACGCGGACTGACCGAAGAGCAACTGGGCCGCATCCATGGACCAATCGGGCTGAACATCGGCGCTACCTCGCCCGAAGAAATGGCCCTGGCGATTATGGCCGAAATCGTCGCCAATCGGCACGGAAAAGACCACAAATCCGTCACCGATTGGACAAAGAAATAAGTCCAGGAAGTGGGGAGGTGACAGTGCGTGT
>DASTKE010000328.1:0-5816 GCA_035716105.1 Ktedonobacteraceae bacterium
ATGCCTTGTGCTCGCCCGCGAAGGCCAACTTCTACCTCTACCAGCCGCGGGCGAGCACAAGGCATCGCCCCTACGACTTCCTACAAGGACGCAGGGCTTTTTATATCGCCTCTGCTCTCTGCCGCACCCCTTCATAGAGAATGATGCCCGTCGCCATAGCCGCGTTCAATGACTCCACGCCGTTTGCCAGCGGTATCGAGATGGTGAGGGTTGCCAGCGCCCGTGCCTGCTCCGATGGGCCGTGCGCCTCGTTACCGGTAATGAGCGCGAACGGCTCGCGCAGGTTCTGCTCATAGTAAAGATGAGAACTCCCCGCCTCGGCCAGCAGCACTCGCGATCCCTGTGGGCAGTGCTGTGTAACGCGCTCCGCGATGGTCGTCCAGGAAAGATCGGTTTCGATGGGCAGCGCCACGTGCGCGCCTGCCGCCGCACGCACGACTTTGGGGTTAAAGGGGTCAACACAATTGGGGGTGAGCAGCACGGCCTCAACATTGGAGGCCAGCGCCGTGCGCAAGATGGTTCCCATATTGCCGGGATCGGTGATATCGTCCAGAATGAGCAGCGCCGGACGACTCATAGCAGCACGCCGCGCTCGCGTGCTGGCAGGGGAAAAGGCGGCAACCGGCAGCACGCTCACCACTCCTTGCGATGTCTGCACATCGCCCAGCGCCTCAATCACGCGCTCGCTGACCTCCACCAGGTGAGCTGCTGCCAGGCCGGGCGTGTGCAAGAGCCGTTCCAGCAGTATACGTCCCCTGGCGGTGCGTCGCAGCAGCTCAGGCTGGTAGAACACCTCCTGCGGCACAACTCCCACATCCAACAGAGCATCCAGCAAGTGCGGACCTTCCATCAAGAAAAGACCGCTTTTCCTGCGACCCTTCGTCGTATGCAAGTCCCGCAGCTTGCTAATCCTCGGATTAGCAGGACTGGTAATCTGCGTCATTGTTTCACTACATCCTGATAGCATTCAGGCGATGGATGATGGCGCTCATAAATATAGATGCCAGAACGAATGTAGGGCCGCGATTTATCGAGGCCCTACGAGTTTCGTTGTAGCCGCATTACTGGCTAAAAATCATAAGCACTGGCATCTGCTGCCCGAATACCATTACATTGCGTTTGAGAAACGTCTTAAACCGTCGCGACTGAGTCCAGTGCCTGCTGCAAGAGCGCGCTGAACGCGGCCTCGTCGTTGACCGCCATCTCGGCCAGAATCTTACGATCCACATCGATATTCGCCACGTGGATGGCGTGCATGAGCTTGCTGTAGCTCACACCGTGCATACGAGCGGCGGCATTGATGCGTGTGATCCACAGGCGGCGCATGTCGCGCTTGCGGTTGCGGCGGTCGCGATACATATACGCCATTGAACGCATCACGGACTCGTGAGCGGGACGGAACAGGCGCTTGCGCGTACCACGATGGCCCTCGGCCATATTCAAAATTTTCTTATGCTTCTTGTGAGCGGTAACGCCACGTTTTACCCTCGGCATGTCGTTTGAGCCTCCATTTTATCTCAATAGGTGCGAAATCGTTAGGAAGAATAGGGGAGGAGCCGCTTCATACGGCGCCTGTCTGGCGTAGCCAGCTCGAACTCTTTATCCGCGGAGCGGACTGCCTCGGGTGATTTGTTGCGGCGTAGGTGGCTGATCGCCACTTTGCGGCGCATAAATTTGCCAGAGCCGGTCACTCGGACCCGCTTGGCCATGGCCTTGTGTGTTTTCAGTTTCTGCTTCATGATCCTTTTCTTTCTGTTCTATCGTTTCACGGGGCAACAGCCATCTGCGACACGTGTGATTTGCCCAATTTGCATAATCCGCACAATATGCACAGCCATCTGTCTGTCTCAAGCAGTGGGAAAGTCGTGAGGAGATGTCCAATCTCATCCTGTTTCCATCTCATCTGAGGAGCGAGCTTCCCAGATTTCCCTCAAAGGCGCAGAGAAGCCTCTTTCAGGAATGGCCCCGCGTGTGCGCAACGAGTATATCATACTTCCCCTGATTGCGCAATAGGATTTTTGGCAACGAAAAGGAATGCGAGAGGTGCGCATCGGGAAGCTGGCGGGGAAATATCACCAGGACACCCGCAAGGGGCCACTCCACGCCTCCCATCTACCCCTGTCCCTACAGCAACCCGCATCGGGCTGTGCAGGTGTAGAGGCAGGGGGGCGGCGGTTGGGATGGGTGGCCCCTTGCGGGTGCCTTTTTTCCATTCCTCTGCTTCCGCCCTTCAATTCTCTCGCATTCCTTTTCGTTGCCTATATCTTAGCGGCGACCGGGACGGGAGGGGCGCGAGGCCCACGATCGGGCCGGCCAGGAGGGACGCGAGAGACCCCTTCCCAGTCCCGCACGCCCTCCCTGCGCATTCGCGGCCTCCGACAGTTCCTGGTCGTTGCTGGCACGGGTCATGTGCCAGGTTGAGGTGAAGAACAGCACCCAGCCCCAGAGCAGCACGGGCAGGCCGATGGTCAGCAGCGCCTGACCCTGCCAGAGCGGTTGTATGAGCCAGCTATACGTACTGACGCACGCACCCACCAGCAAGAGCATGGTCAGCAGCAGCGTGCGGCTATGAGCGGAACAGAGCGACAGCGACAGCGGCACCAGTAGCAGCCACGGCCAGCAGGTTGGGAAGAAGATGAAAAGGGTCAGGAGCACCCAGCTACTGAATAACAGGGCCAGTTCCAGCGTATCAATCAGCCAGAAACCGATGAGCAGCAGCAGACCCACGGCGATCGCGGCAAAGAGCAGCCAGTGATGGGGAACTACTAGCCAGGAAAAAGCCGGGAGCAAGCCCCCTGGCAAGTTGATTAGCGCCGCGTCAAGCGAGTTGAAGGCGCTGGCCGGCCAGAACGCCTGCCGGAATAGGGCAAGCAGGCCAGCTATTCCCCAGCCCCGCCAGTAAGGAGCGAATGCCAGTACAACAACCAGCGCTGAAATGCCCAGGCAGGACAGCCACCAGAGCCAGCGTCGACCCACGGAAAGCAGTCGCGTCTCTCGCTGGAGCAGGCGAAAAAAGAGGGGCAAGAGCAGCAGGCACAGGACGTTGACCAGCGCCGCCAGCAGCAGAAAAACCCAGCCGAGCAGGAACGAATTGCGCTGGAAAAAGAGCACGGCCAGCAGCAAGAAAAGCACCAGTATGACCTCCTGTTGCACTGCCGCGATGGAAAAAAGCAGCACCAGCGGATTCCAGCCATAGAGCAGGGTCGCGGCCACTCGCGTTTCTGGTTTCTGTTTCGAGAGGATCGCCCAGATCAGCATGGTATTGATGATGTGAACGATGAGGCCGGACAGGCGAAAATCCAGCAGGATGTTGGCGACGCTGTTGTGCGCCAGCAAAGCGATGGGTATGGACATATCTATCCAGACGGGACCGGACAGAGGCGTTGCTGACTGTGTGCCAGTGGCAAGCAGGGCATAGAGCGGGTCTCGCGGAAAGCTGGCGGGCGCCATGAGATAGGGGTTCAAGTGGTAGACCGCGACGATGTGGCCATAGAAACCGTAGAGGAACAGGTTTTGCGCCAGCACCGGCGGAGAAAACAGGAATGTGACGCCAAAGAGAGTGGTAAAGCAGAGGACCATCCAGTAGAGGGCGCGTACCTCACCACGGGCCACCCTGTTCCGCAGCACGCTGCTTCCTACACGGGCGGCGAGCAGGACAAAGAGGAGAGCAAGGCAGATTAACGCCAGCAATAGGTTCGCGTTGCCATTGCTCTCTGTCAGATTGAATAGAGGGACGTGCGAGAGCGCCTGGACAAGGGCGGGAAAGGCGGTTGACCAGTAGAGGCGGGGCAGCCAGGGAAAGAGACCTTGCAGCCCCTGTTTCGCTCCATCGTTGTCCGGCGTGACACCTGCAAGCAGGGGGTAGAGGGCCAGAAAGAGCGCTTCGAGCAGCAATCCAATACCCAGCAGTTTCAGCGCAGCCCGCAAACTATGCCGCGGCAGTGTACGTTTTAGCGCTGGCGCTCCAGCACCCTGCCGTGCGGGGTGAGGAGTTGTCGGAATTGATGCTCCCGGCAGCGCTGGCTGCGTCCGCTGTGTCCGCTGAATCTGTGTACGCTGTGTGTGTTGCGTGGATTGTGTGTGTGCCGGTTGCGAGGCACGCCCCCCAGGATACTGCTGCATACTTCCTCCGTCCACCCGGTCAGGAAACATCTATGCCGTCCTGCTGCTATTGCGCAAGCTGTTCTCTTCTATAGTATGGAGCAAACTCCATACCCTGTCAATAAGCTCCTGAATTGTGCGTCAGGTGGCAATATGGGATGGATGGCATGGCTGAAGCCATGCCATCCAGCAAGCCATGGAAAAGAGCCTCTGGCATGTCATTCTGAGCGCAGCGAAGAATCTCTGCTGTGCTAGCTCGAATCGGGCCTCTTTGAGATTCTTCGCTGCGCTCAGAATGACATGTCTGGACCCATTTTTCATGGCAAAGCCATCTACCACATAATTCATTTACCCCAAAAAACGTGACCTTCTCCCAGCTTTACCGCTTTTCGGAGGGCAGAAAAGAATGATGAGACAGGAGTTTACACAACCTCGGCTCTATTGTCAGAAAGGGCGATCAATGTTATAATAGCGGGGTGTTTGAAACCTGCTCTCATAGTTGCCGCAAAGGCACTTTCACTCGACTCGTCTCTTGCTCGTTGTAAGCAGAGCGAGTTCCAATAACGAGTGAACTGTGAGAAGCATACCCGGAGGAAGAAAGGAGGTGGCTTCGTGGTCACAAGAGATTATGAACTGGGCTTCATACTCAATCCCGAAGTCAACGAAGAGCAGACACGTTCCATCCTGGACCGTGTCGAGCAGATTGTCGCCAATCACGGCGGCCAGATTGTCAAGGTCAATCAGTGGGGACGGCGGCGTCTCAGCTACCCCATTGAGCACCACCGCGACGGGTACTACGTATTCATTGATATGATTCTGACCCCTGAGACCGTGGCCGAACTGGATCGTTCACTCAAGGTTTCTGAAGAGGTGCTTCGCCATCTGATGAAGCGCCGCGATGCGAAGGCGGTACAGAAGGAACGCGAGGCGCGTGAGGCACGTGAAGCCGCCGCAGCGGCAGCAGCTGCCGAGGCAACACCCGCCACAGCTACCGCGGCGACCGCGCCCACCAATCCTGCCGATGCTGTAGCAGCAGCCGCGGAAGAGGCGGTACTGGAAGCCGCGGCAGATGCCGCAGCCGAAGGCGATGCAGTCGCCGTTCCCGCCGTGGGCGAAGAAGAGGTGGCCGCTGTTCCAACCACCATCGATGAAGTTGAAACCGTGTAGTGTACGTTTTAAAGGTCGTCGAATCTCTGCCATAGAGTTGAGGCAAGCGCACCATGCCGAAAGGATTCTAAAGCAATGAACAAGATCATGTTGATTGGGAACCTGGGACGAGACCCGGAGATGACCTATACTCCCAGTGGCGTCGCCGTCACTCGTTTCTCGCTTGCCGTGAACCATGTCAGTAAAACAAGTACTGGCGAGAGGCAAACAGAGACTGAGTGGTTCAACATCACTGCCTGGCGTCAACTTGCAGAGACGTGTAACAACTACCTGCACAAAGGATCCAAAGTCTTTATCGAGGGCCGCCTGACACAGCGTAAGTATACTGATCGCAATGGTGTCGAGCGCACATCGGTTGATGTGATAGCCAACGATATGGAGATGCTCACACCCAAGTCGGCGCAGAGCAGCAGTTCGGACTTCATGGCAGGCAATATCGACGACCTCGGTGATTTAGAAGATCACGGGGATGATAATACCCCCTTCTAAATAATGAAGGAGAGAGTTCGTGCAAAGACGTAGTGAGTCGTCAGGCCCACGCCGCGAAC
>DASTKE010000329.1:0-3122 GCA_035716105.1 Ktedonobacteraceae bacterium
GCGATGGTCTCCTGGGCGTTGCGCACAAACTCTGAGCGGGTGGGCAGGCTGTGTTGGAACTCTTCGACGGTGAGGTCGTCGAGGAAGCGCTGGCCCTCGTTGTCGAGCATGACGCGGGGCAGGAGAACGAGATCACCCAGATTATCCTGCGCTCGCAGGGCGGCGAGTACGTCCTGGCCACAGAGCAGACCGGCAACGGTGACTTCTGGCCCGAAGAACTGGTTGACGACTGGCAAGACCTGCACATCCATGTGCTCGACCCCGCGCATGTCAGCCGCCAGGTGCTCAATGACGGGCTGCGCCATCGTGCTGGTGACAAGCGTGACGCGGCGCGATTGAGGCATCGCGGCTGGCAGACGGCGTTTGCCCTGCGCCCACTGCTCGATCAGGTAGCGGGTCATGCCTACGCCGTTCTCGATCTGCGCGTAGGAACCGTAGTGCTGCGCGGGTGGGAATTCCCGGCCCGTCAGGAAGTACCACTCGTCGGAGAGGTAGACGAAGGGGTAGCCATTTGGGCCTTCCGGGTCTTCGGCTGCGAACTGGCGCTGGTAGCTCTCGACCTGTTCGATGACCGCCTCGGCCTCTGGGCGCGTATAGTGGCGCAGCGGCGGCAGTTCGCCGGTCTTAATCATATTGTTGTATTTGGTCAGGCCGACCGGGACGACGGAGATGGACTCGACGATGGGACGCAATTGGGTCAGATCGCGAATGCTGCGATCCAGGTATTCGCCATCGTTGATGAGCGGGCAGAGCACAAGCTGCGTGTGGCAGGTGATGTGCATGTCGCCCAGGCGCTGGATGTGTCCGAGGATGTCGCCTGCTCGCGGCCCGTCGACCATTTTGCGGCGCAGATCGGGGTCTGTTGTGTGAACGGAGACGTAGAGGGGCGTCAGCTTCTGCTCGTCGAGTCGCTGCCAGTCCTGCTCTTTCAGGTTGGTCAGCGTGATGAAGTTACCGAAGAGAAACGAGTAGCGATAGTCGTCGTCCTTGATGTAGAGCGACGAACGCATCCCGTGCGGCAGGCCCGGCTGCGAGGAGTAGCGAGCGGGCAGGCCCTGAATAAAGCAGAAAACGCACTTGTTGGCGCACTGGCGAATGAAGGGCGCTGGCTCCTCACCGAACAGCACGCCCAGATTCTCATCATAATTTTTGCTAATCTTTACTTCACGCTGCTCTTGCTGGCGTTCCAGCCCTATCATCAAATCTTCGTCGGCAACATAGAAGCGATAGTCCACGAGGTCGCGAATAAGATGTCCATTGATGGTGCGAATTAAATCTCCAGGCTCGATGCCGGCCACATCGGCTGGACTTTCCGGCACAACCTCACGCACCCAACCATACAACTTTGGCATGAATTCATTCCTTAAAAAAACAAAAAACGGAGCGAAGGAAATGGTCCCTATCTATTAACCACGCAATTATACCCGTCTTCAGGAATTACGTCAAATTGCCTGAGCCTTGCGATTTCACCGAACCGTAGGGGCCGATTTATCGCCTGTTTAGTTGCCCACAAACAATTCTTAACACCCGACATTGTACTATTGTAGCCTTATGATATTCTATTCTGCATAAGCTCTATTTGATTTCGGAAATTGAAAGAGAGGGTTTTTTATGCCAGAACATATATCTCGTCCTGTTCGGAGACTGGGGGTGTTGACCGGTGGAGGCGATGTGCCAGGGTTGAACACGGCCATCAAGTCGCTGGTCTATCGGGCCGAGCCGATGGGCATCAGCGTGCTTGGTATTCGAGGCGGTTGGGAAGGAATCACGTATCTCAATCGCTCGCGAGGGAAAGATGGGGTCATCTTCCAGAAAGACAACCCGGAGACATGGCAAGGTGGGTATGTCATGCCCCTGACGCGCCTCAACACACGCACGATTGATCGCCAGGGTGGCACAATCTTGCAATCGACGCGCACCAACCCGGCCAATGTTCGCGTGAGCGATCTGCCGCCGTACCTGGCCTCACACGGAACCGGTCATAAACCGGATGAGCGGGTTGACCTCACGGATGAGGTATTAGCGAACATGGATTTCCTGGGGCTGGACGGACTGGTGGCTATCGGCGGCGATGATACCTTGAGCTACGGTGCCGTGCTGTCGACAAAGGGCGTACCGGTCTGGGGCATTCCCAAGACAATGGATAACGACGCGCCGGGAACCGAATACTGCATCGGCTTCCAGACGGCGATCAGCCGGGCAGCGGAGTTTATCGGACGCATCCGTTCCACGGCAGGCTCGCATCGTGAAACGGTGCTGTTCCGCATGTTTGGCCGCGACGCCGGTTTTACCGCGCTTGAAACCGCCATGGTCGCCTGGGTTGACCGCGTACTGATTCCTGAAGTGCCTGTGAGCATTGACCGGTTGGCCGAACTGGTAGCGAGCGACCGGCGCAATCCGCAAAACTACTCGACGATAGTGCTTTCGGAAGGAGCCAACCTGGGCATGCCCGTGCCAGAGGTTGGCCCACCGGATGCTTATGGACACCGCAAGAAGTCCAACGTGGCCGAGTACCTGGCGGAACAACTGGGCGAGCGCCTGCCAGGAATACGCTTCCTGCCAATTGACCTGACCTACTTCCTGCGCAGCGGTGAACCGGAGGTCTACGACAAGCACATGGCAATCTACTACGCTAATCTGATTATGAGCCAGGTAGAGGGTGGAATGCATGGCATGATGGCCGCGTACCGCGACGGCAAATTTATCGTCACCGACATCCCCGGCAAGAATTATCCGGCCCGGCGCGTCGACCCCGCCGATTATCACTCCACGCGCTACCGCCCGCGCTTCGAGCGCATCACCGGCCCGTACCTGCCACAAACGACAGTGTAATCATAAAGGTGTGAAACGCATAATAGCGCATCCCTTGCGGATGCGCTATTATGCGTTTCACACCTTTATTGAGAAGGTCGCACAATAAGCAGGGGAAGCATGGTGGCTTGCAGGACGCGCTGCGCCACGCTGCCCATCGCCCAGCGTGAATTCCCGCTGAAGCCGTGCGTCGACATGGCGATGATTTCGCTGCGCCCGTCCGCGTCCCTTCCTTCGGCTTTCTCACCGCTCTCGGCGATGCGAATGATGCCGGAGGCGATGTCGTCATCGACGGTGACGGAGCAGCTCAG
>DASTKE010000330.1:0-2819 GCA_035716105.1 Ktedonobacteraceae bacterium
CCTACTAGACACGACGTGGCTCGCTGAGGGTCTCTAGTAGGGCCATCCCCTTGCGGGTGGCCTGCTGAAATCTCCTCTTCGGGATGACTCATGTTTCCAACTTTTCCCTCTTTTCCCCGTAGATACGATAGGGTACAATTACCGATATTATTCATAATTCATATACAAGGGACGAGGGAAGTTTATGGAGGAGACGAGTATTCCAGGCAACAACGATCCGGCAGGGCAGTCAACAGGCAAACTGCCACCGGACAACGCTCTGTATAACAGATCTACCGGCACAACCACGACCCCACTCAAACCGGTGAGCAAAACTCCGGTGCAGGAGCAGGCACAAAATCAGACACCTCAGACCCCACAGACGGTTGAGAGCTTGCAACTGGTGGTGATCGAGGGCTTTCAGGTGGGACGCGGCGTGGCCCGCATGGACCCGGCTGATATGGCGAGGCTCGGCTGCCAGCCGGGCGATATCATCATGGTCACAGGCAACCGCACATCGGCGGCGAAGGTGGTGCCGAGCGCGCTGGTTGATCGCGGACAGCAGACGATCCAGATGGACAGCCAGGTGCGTCAGAACAGCGCCTCCGGTCTGGGCGAGCGCATCACTGTGCGCAAAGCGAAGGTGCGCACAGCGGAGAAGATCACGCTGCTGCCACTGGGCGGGGGCGCGCCGATTCAAGAGAGCGACCTGCAATACATCGCCCGTTACCTCGTGGGCCTGCCGGTGGTGATCGGCGACCTGCTGCGCGTCGGCACGCCCGGCGCGGCTCCCCGTGAATTCCTGATTATTGGCACTACGCCCGCAACTCCCAGCTACGCGCTACAACGAAAGAAAACAGGCGAACTCAGCGCTACCCCAACCATTGAACCTCCCGTACAGCCGCAGCCCGTCACGGACTCGGAGGCGGTGCTGGTACAGGCCGGAACCGTTGTGCGTGCGCAAGCGCGAGGAGCGCAAAATGGTGGCCCCGGTCGCGTGAGCTACGAAGATATCGGCGGACTGGGCAAAGAGCTCCAGCGCATCCGCGAGATGATTGAACTGCCACTGAAATATCCCGCTGTCTTTGACCGCCTGGGCGTTGAGCCGCCCAAAGGAGTGCTGTTGTATGGCCCTCCTGGCACGGGCAAGACGCTGATCGCCCGTGTGGTGGCCTCGGAGACCAACGCGGCCTTCTTCAACATCAACGGGCCGGAGGTCATCAACAAATTTTACGGTGAGAGCGAGTCGCGGCTGCGTTCCGTCTTCCAGGAGGCACAGCGGCGCTCACCCAGCATTATCTTCATCGACGAGATCGACGCGCTGGCCCCCAAGCGTGCGGAGACGGGCGGCGAAGTCGAACGCCGCATTGTCGGGCAACTGCTGGCGCTGATGGATGGCATGGCCTCGCGTGGACAGGTAATGGTCATCGGTGCCACCAACCAGCCCAACGCGCTCGACCCAGCCCTGCGCCGACCCGGTCGCTTTGACCGCGAGATAGCCCTGCGCGTGCCAGATGTGCGTGGGCGCACAGAAATCCTGCGCATCCACAGCCGCGACGCGGCTCTGGCGAACGATATCGACTTTGCGCGCCTGGCGCAATTGACGCCCGGCTTCGTCGGTGCCGACCTCGAGGCGCTCTGCCGCGAGGCCGCCATGATCGCCCTGCGCCGCGTGCTGCCCTACATCGACTACCAGCGCGGCTACATCCCCTATGAGACGCTGGTCAACCTGAGCATCACGATGGCCGATTTCCAGGCCGCCCTGCGCGAGGTCGAACCATCCACCACCCGCGAGGTGTATGTCGAGGTCAGTGAAACGACCTGGGACGATATCGGCGGACTGGTGAAAACAAAGGATACGCTGACGGAGGCGGTGGAATGGCCGCTGCGCTACCCGGAAATCTATAGCAACGCCAAAGTCGAGCCGCCACGCGGCGTGCTGCTGGCTGGCCCTCCGGGATCGGGCAAGACGCTGATCGCCCGTGCGCTCGCCAACCAGTGCGAGGCCAGTTTCATCTCCATCAAAGGGCCGGAACTGCTCTCAAAATGGGTGGGAGAGTCCGAGAAGGGCATTCGCGAAATTTTCCGTCATGCGAAGCAGGCGGCTCCCTGTATTGTCTTCTTCGATGAGCTTGACGCGGTGGCACCCCGTAGAAGCGGTGGCGAGGGCGACGGGCAGGTGGGCAACCGCGTGATTGCCCAATTGCTGACCGAGATGGACGGCATCGAAGGACGCGAGGGCGTAATCGTGCTGGCGGCAACCAACCGGCCAGAACTGATCGACCCGGCCTTGCTACGCCCTGGCCGCTTCGACATGGTAGTGGAGTTAGAATATCCTAACGAGGAGGAGCGCGCCGCCATTTTCGCTGTTCATACACGAGGCAGGCCGCTGGCACCAGAGATCACAATGGATGAACTGGCTGCTTTGACACCTGGCCGCAGTGGCGCGGATATCGAGGCCATCTGCCGACGTGCCGCTCTGCTGACCCTACGCGAATGGATCGCCCCCAGGTTGCAAATGTCACAAGTGCAGATCACTGAGGCCAAGGACGACGAAGATGCATCCCTCAGCCAGGAAGCAGGAACGGATTCAACAGTTGATACAGCAGAGGCAACCACGCCCGAAACTCCGACAGCAGGCACAACTGACGGGACGGGTACGGAAGAAGCAAATGCTGCGATGCCATCAACAGGCACGAGTGAAGTAGATACAGTTCCCACGTTGCCGACTACCCGCTTCCAGATTCGCCCCGAGCATTTCGCGCAGGCGATTGATGAGCAGCGAGAACGCTATACCGTGCAGGAAGAGGCAAGTGCGGCAATAGAACGTCAAGAAGCTG
>DASTKE010000331.1:0-16997 GCA_035716105.1 Ktedonobacteraceae bacterium
CTGCTTTGTCACCAATCACCAGCCAGGGCGGCGCAAGCGCCCCCTCCCATCATCCACCACTGCCCCCGCCCCTACGGGCGTCCACGCTGTTGTGAAAAAACCTCCCCGTGCAAGCCCGCAAGGGGTGGCTTGAGGAGCCATCGCCCAGCGCTTGTTGGCATATTCCTGTTATGTTTGCTTCTCCTATCTTCCTGTGGCTTTCCAGGGGTGGTTTCGACATCACAGCAGTTGCCGGTGGTGAGTGCGACTCCCACTTCAACCGCGCTGCCGCCCGTGCGGTTTCCGCAGGACGAGGCACCGCACCGCGATTTGACTGAGTGGTGGTACTACACCGGGCATATGAACGCAGTGACACCTGATGGCAAGCAGCATCATTACGGGTTTGAACTGGTCATCTTCCAGGCGCTGCGCAGCGATTTTCCCCCGGTTTACGCCGCGCATTATGCTATCAGCGATGTGACACGCGGTGAGTTCCATTTTGATCAGCGGCGGCAGACGGAACCGGACGCGGTGATTCCCAATGGCACCTCTACCAGCGGCATGAACTTGCATGTTGGGGACTGGTCGATTCAGGGTGTGAATGGGCGCGATCACTTAACGGCGGAGATGGCGAATTATGCGATGGATGTCACCTTGCAGGCGCTCAAACCGCCCACGCTGCATAATGGCAATGGGCTGATTACCTATGGACTCGGTGGTTTTTCCTATTACTACTCTCGCACGCGCATGGCCCTCAATGGGACGCTGAACGATCACCAGCAAACACTGAAGGTGACGGGCGAGGCCTGGATGGATCACCAGTGGGGCAATTTCCTGGCGCTCGGTGCTGGAGGCTGGGACTGGTTCAGCATCCAGCTCAATGATTTCACGGAGATGATGATCTACGTCATTCGCGATGCCAACGGGAAACCGCTGTCAACCTACGTGGGCTACATTGATGCCCAGGGACACGATACCCTGTTGCCCGCCAGCGCGCTGCACGTGACCGTGCTCGGCCACTGGCTCAGCCCGGCGACGGGAGCAAATTATCCTTCCGGGTGGAGAATTGAGATCAATAGTCCGCAAATTCGTTCCACGCTGACGTTGACGCCCGAACTCAAAGATCAGGAATTGATTGTCTACCAATCGACGGGCAATACCTACTGGGAGGGTGCCGTGCGTATTAGCGGGCAGAGCGTGGGCCACGCGGTACAGGGTGAGGGCTACGTCGAGTTGACGGGATATGCGGCCCATGCTCCTTCGTAGATAGGCGCATTATACCGGGAAATGCTGCCTGAAATGCGTTCTCTGGTAAAGAACAGGTTCAACATACTAGACGATAGTACTAGTGTAGGCCGGATAGCTATCTGGCAGAGATGCCAGCAATATTATAGCTATTCGGCTTTTTTATCCTATTTTAGACGCGAGAATCGCCGGGTTCTTTATGGCAGAGTTCGTCAGAAATATGGTATACTTCTAGCTGGAGAGCCATCACAACATCTCACACCTTCATTGTAAACATTTGCATAAACATTGTTGTGACAATGTGCGTTTTATGTGTTGCTCAGATTGGTTTGTGTGTTATACTATGGGGCGTGATTTGTGAGAAGAAATTGGGCGGGGGTAGCGCATTTGATTGCGGGGTCATTGGGGAGATGACCGTATTTTTCGGCATATTTAGGGATGGTGATTATGTCAGTGCCGAGGGAGTCGATGGAAGCAAGAACGCAGAAACCGACTCAACAGGAATCGACAATCGTCGAACGGGTCGCACGTATTGTTTCCAATGTACGGGGCGCGAAAGCTGATTATGCCAGTCTGGCCACTGAACTGGAGCCAGCGATTCCGTTTGATATTTTTGGCGTTGTGCTCTTGCGTCACGACCGTGAGGCTGTGCGCGTGACTGTGTGCCAGCGTCTGGCAACTACCTGGGTTGCCCACTATCATCAGCATCCAATCAAAGACTCTAGAATTGAACAGCTGCTCAATCTTGCCTCATCTCCTCCGGACGCTGCATCATCCACATGTGAGCCAGCCGAAGCTGAACTCTCAATACGTGTGACGAACTATCCTGAAGGGCTGGATGGTCCCCCGGTCAGAAGTGGGGATGCCTTGAGCGGGTATCACCAGCTTCATTCGACGTTGATTGCGCCATTGATTATTGATGGGCGGCTGCTGGGTACGCTTGAACTGGGCAGTATAGCCCTCAATACGTACAGAGATGAAACGCTGCAGCGGCTCATAGCGGGCGTGGCGCAGGTGCTGGCGGCGGCTATCGAGGGCGCTCAGGTTGGCGGCAGCGTAGAGATTCAGGATCGCCAGCGCCAGGCGCTCAAAGCTGTCTCAAGCGCACTGACCTCTAGAGTCGATCTCGCGACTATTCTGCATTCGATTGTCAATGGCATTGCGAGGTCGCTCAATGTGGCCTCTGCCATTGTGATGCTGGATCAGCGCGAGGGTGGGCTGTCCCTGGCGTCGCAATCGGGGATGAATCCATCTACTCTCAGTAAGATTGTCAGCAGGAAGGTGATGTTAAGCGAGCAATCGATTATTGGAATGACGTTGCGTCGGCGTCAACCCTATGTGTCACAGGATATCCAGACGGATGAGCGCTTTCCGGCCAGCCGCAATTTAAGTCTGGAACTGGGATTGCACTCGATCTTTTGCCATCCCCTTGCGACCGGCACGACCGTCTATGGTGTGCTGCTACTCTGCTCGGCGGAATCAGGCGGCTTTACTCCCCTCAAAGCGGACATTCTCTCGCTTTTTGCCAGTCAGGCGACCATTGCCATTCACAATGGGATGTTGCTAGAGTCGGCCCATCAGCGCAGCCATTTCCAGGAGACCATCGAACAGTTGGAACGTGCCTATCAGCAAGGGACTGTCCACAGCGAGACCTCGCTTCAGCATGAGCAGGAGCTTTTCAAACAGGTACGAGAGGCATCCGAGCAGACGTTTGGCGTGAGCCTGAGCAGCCTGATGCGCTTTATCAGCGATCATCTCCTGACCCGCAACGAGCGCAACCTGCATAACGCGCTCTTCCAGGCTGCGGTGGAAGATGGACACGAGGGCGAGATGTCTTCTGATGGTAGTGCCTTTGCCGGTGAGAACAGAGGGGAGCGAGGCATCGACGCGCTGGCAAACGTAGCCTTCCCCGTTGCTGAACAACGGGTACAGCAGTGGAATGAGACATTGGAACATGCTTTACAGTCTGATGAGGCGACGCCGGAAAAAGGCATTGCTTTGCTCACCCGCACCGCGGAAGAGGCACTCGCCCGCGCCGATGTGCTCAGTGAATTAAGTCGCTTGCTTACTCATTTACAGCAGTCAACCGGCCATATCCAGGACGCATGGTTTGCTATCGATCTGAGCGGGAACTGTTTCTCCATGAATGCAGCCGCCGAGACCTTCTGTAATATACGCGTCGGTACCTCTGCTACATTTTCTCTGCAAGATATCTTTGCTGAGCTATTGCCCCGCGTTCGCAACAGCGATGAAGTCAGCGCATACCTGCAAAGCTTCCTCGCTCCCGATCTGCAAAGCAATCAGGCTACTGACTGTCATTGTGTGCTGGCGATAGAACCTGTGCGGGGAAGGAGGCGGCAAAAAGATGCAAGAAGTGAGGCGCTGCTGGCCGGGGTATTTTCGGATTTTCGGATCGAGGATGTGAACGAGGTTGATACCTTCATTCCAGAGCTAGAAGATATCTCGTTACAGCTTAACAGCGCCCCCTCCGATCATCACTATCAGATGAAGCGCTATCCGCTGCTGAATCGCGATGGGCAACTGGCGGCGTATGCCTTGCAAATTCACGATATTACAGAGCAGGTGAGGGACGAAAAGAACAAATCCGCTCTTCTCTCCTCTGTCTCGCATGATTTACGCACTCCGCTGACGACCATCAAAGCGGCTGTGACCGGCCTCATGCAAGACGATGTGCTCTGGGAGCCGCAGGTGCGCCAGGAGATTCTCCGGGAGGTCGATGTCGAGACCGATCATATGACCGACCTCGTCGATGCGTTGGTGGAAATGTCGCGTATCGAAATGGGGGCGTTGTCGCTGGAAAAAGAATGGTGTGACGTGTCAGAGGTGGTGTATGGAGTCCTGGCGCGCCTGGAACGAGTGCTGGCCAACTACACGCTCAAGCCGATCATCCAGCCCCAGTTGCCCTTGATTTACGGCGATCATGTGCAGTTGGGGAAAGTCTTTTATCGTTTGCTGGAAAATGCAGCGTACCACAGTCCACCGGGTGCCGAGATCATTGTGCAGCTAGCTGCCATTGAAACTCGCTCTTCACCGGAACTTGCCCCTGCTTCCATGCTGGAGGTGCGCGTCATCGATCAGGGCAGTGGCGTACCCGAAGCAGAACGTGAACATATTTTTAAGTCGTTTTACAGTCTTAGTCCGTTGGGAAGCGGTTTGGGGCTGGCCATCTGTAAGGGCATTGTCGAAGCTCATCACGGGCGCATCTGGGTGGAACCGGCTGCGCAGGGTGGTTCGTGCTTTATCATTACCTTGCCGTTCTCGCCCTATAGAAGCCATCTCTCAGAGGCGCGTAGTTCGCACGTTTCGCCCGCCTCGTCCCCGGCATCTATCGCTCAAGAGGCATCCCCGGAGGAGTTGCGATGAAACCCAAAGGAAAGTGCATTCTCGTTGTTGATGATGAACTGCCGATTCAACGCATCCTGCGCCGGAACCTCGTAGCCAGCGGCTATGATGTGCTGGTCGCGGATAACGGGAGGGAAGCAGTAGAGCTGGCCAAGAAGCATGAGCCTGACTTGATCCTGCTGGATCTCTGCTTACCGGGCGAGACCGATGGGCTGGGTGTTTGTGTGCAGGTGCGGCGCTCGATGCAGACACCCATCATTGTCCTTTCGGCAGTGACGGATGAAAAACGCAAGGTGCAGGCTCTGGATCTGGGTGCCGATGACTATCTTACCAAGCCGTTTAGCAACGATGAATTGCAGGCCCGTGTGCGAGCTTGCCTGCGCCGCGCTCATTCGGGGGAAAGCGATTTGCAGCCGGTCGTCCTTCAGAGCGAAGACGGCTACCTGACGATGGATGTTTTACGTCGGCAGGTCAAGGCCGGTGAGCAGGAGGTACGCCTGACGCCGACCGAATTTGAATTGTTGCGCCAGCTCATGCTCTATGCCGGCAAGGTGCTCACACACCGCACGCTGCTCAAATCGGTCTGGGGACCGGAGTATGGCGAGGAGGCCGATTACTTGCGCGTCTATGTGCGGCAGCTACGGCGCAAGGTTGAGTCCGAGCCGTCACGCCCCCGCTATATTTTGACCGAGCCGGGCATTGGCTATGTCTTTTCCGGTAATGTAGAAATCCAGAATACTTAATACAATTTTAATAACCTGACCGTCTATTTTAATGTATATCTAACTCAACTTGTCGTACACTGTGGTTCGTGGGAGTATGCCCACATGGTGTTATGTTCAGGCAAGCATCATAAAAAATCTGTATAACATACGGTGAAGTGGGTTTTTGAGAGGTAGAATTCCATGGATCGCTGTGGACTTCAGCGTCTACGGGTACTGATCATTGGTCAACAAAACAGTTTTGATCATGTGTTGGCGGCTAATATCCGGTGCCGGGGCCATGAAGTCGTGGTGTTACCTTCGGCGGAGTGGTTGACGAAGATGGATGTTGCAGCCGCAGGGGATGTGTTGTTGTATGATTTGGATGCTGCCTTTCATATCCAACCTGCGACGGGGGAGCAGAACCCAGGTCTTTCTGGAAGAGGCTCGGCGCGTAGCGCAGTTGCTCTGCCTATGAAAACTGACCTGAGAGGCTTGCAAGATGCGAGCATCCTTGCGGCCTTGTCAGGTGTGCAGCGGCGTTTTACGATTGCGATGAGCAGTGATTCGGTATCACGTCTGGCTCTAGAGCAGATCAACGCGGTGGCGCTGCTCTATAAGCCGTTTGAGATGGGGCTGTTGCAGCGCTATTTCCATGTCCTGCAACGCCTTTTGCTTGAGCAGCAGTCGCAATTGCCAGCGACTGCTAAGGGCGAGCGGACGCGAGTTCTGGTGGTGGACGATGATGAGGCTGTTGCACGGACAATAGAGCGGTGTCTGCTTGACGAGTCACGCTATGCTGTAGCGGTGGCCCATAATGGTTTAGAGGCATTGGAGCAATTTCTGGACTGGCATCCACGGTGTGTCGTGACCGACCTGCTTATGCCGTGGATGAATGGCTATCAGGTGATACGTTGTCTTGCCGGTGTGCCGGGTACTCTGCCGGGGTTCGTCGTCATGAGTGCCTTACATCAGCATGAGGTGCCGCTTGACCGTGCGTATCTCGCGGGAAACACGGTCGAGTACATTGATAAGCCATTTCAGGTCAGTCACCTGTTGAGCGCTGTTGAGCGTGCGTGTTCGGCGTAATTTTTCTTTTCTCGGCTTGCGGAACCGGTACACTGGCGAGTGTCTGACGATCATGGAGAGCTTGTAGCACGTGAAAGACGGAGAGCTAGCGGGGATATATTCTATAAAAGGAACTTGACGATTATGGAGCAACAAGACCGAATCATGGATGGAGACTTGCAAACGCTCGGTCTTCAATCTATCCTGAAAATGCTGGCACTGAGCGGTAAAACCGGTACGCTCCTCGTGCATTCAGGGCAAGAAACCCTTTCCATCAGCTTAAAGAAAGGGCAAATTGTGGCTTTACGCGAAGAAGGCGTGCCGCAACCCGACCTGCTTGGTATGCTCTGTCTCGTCAATAAACTCGAGCCCGCGAAGGCGCAGCCGATCCGCGAATATACGCGGGGCAATACGCAGATGGCTCTGGCGCTGCTTGTTGATCGCGGCTGGATGAGTCCTGCTGAGATGCAGCAGCGATTGGAATTTTCTATCACCCAATCCATCAGTCACGCGCTGCGCTGGGGCATTGGCCGTTTTGCTTTCCATCGCCACCTGGTTCCGATGGAGAGTAGAATGCAGCCGCTCGATATCGACTCTGTGCTGCTGGAAGCCCTGCGCCAGGCGGACGAATGGGAAGAGCTGGGTGAAACCTATCTGACGCGCACAACAGTATCTCGCTGGCTGCCCGAAGTCAATAACGACGTGCGCAGCCTGGGACTCAGCCAGGAATACATCGAAGTCCTCTGTCTCTCGAATGGTGATATTCCGCTTCAGGCCATGTCGGTGGTGATGATGCTGCCTGAAGCGCGAGTGGCGCGCATTCTTCATCGCTTGCTCGAATTGCACCTGATTGAAATTGTCGATACGGCTCTGGAAACTGAACTGCAACAAGACCTCTCGAATATCATTATTCGTTGCCAGCACATTCTGGTGCAGCAGCGCCAATCCTCTAATCCTGAACAACATCTGCTTGGCCTTATAAGAACGCTCTCCGAATGCATCAATGGTCTGCTTATCCATCATAGTCACTACGCGAAAAGTCTACGCAATCGGGGTCATGTACCGGAGGCAGAGGTGGCGCGCTACATGGAGCGTCGCTTCGCGCAGCCTCTCCAATTACTGGCAAAACAACAGTATCCCATTCTTGAAACGACAAATTTCACGAATGGCAGGCTTGACTGTGTTGATATCCTTACTCTGGACAAGCTTGTCAAAGGGGAGAAGTTGGAAGAGTTTTACTGGGAGGCAGTGCTGGGGTTGGCGGCGTACCTGCGCATGGTATTCTCCGAGTTATTGCGTGACGAGGTAGGAAACTCGCATACCGGGCGGCAGCTGAATGTTGTCTGGAAGGCGTTTCTTACGGAGGTCGATCACGAAATCCAGCAATATCAGGTCTATCTGGCGTATCGAAACACACAGGCGACGCGCGGTCGTGAAGGGCTACAGGCATCCCAGCCCGGCATGGCGCAACATAGGAAAGGCAACCAGGAGAGCGAAGGCGGTTCTCTCTGGTCACGAGAAATACGAAGGAGGACTATTTAGATGCATAATGAACCGACAGTGTTAGTAGTGGATGATAGCCCCACCGTCAGGAAGATCGTCCAGATGACGCTGCAACGAGAGCACATTCGGGTGATTACCGCCAGCGATGGTTTAAGCGCGCTTACCTCAGTAGCGGATGAAATGCCTGCTGTAATCCTCCTCGATATCCAACTCCCACGTATGGATGGGTACCATATTTGCCAGATAATCCGTAAAAACTTGCAGTTTCGAGAGATACCGATTATTATGCTCAGTGGGAAAGATGGTTTGTTCGACAAAATGCGTGGTCGGCTTTCCGGTTCGACAGAGTATCTTACGAAGCCGTTTGATTCTGCCGAATTAGTACATACGGTGAAAAAACATCTGGCGAACTGGCAAGAACGGATGCCTGCCCGGCATGAAGGGGTGCGTCCGCGCTTACGAGCCGCCCGCCGGGGACTGGGCTAAGCGAGGCTTTCTACAATCCATGCCAGCCAGGAGTTTTGCGTGGCGAGGGAATGTGATGGGAGCAAGGCAATATAGCCCATTTGTCGCTCTTCTCTTCGGTGCCACGAGGAGAACAAGACGCGGCCATACCTGGTTTTCTCTATCGCTCAATAGGTAGAGATAGATGCATCGTTGGGTAAGAATAGCCCATTTCTCCCATAACACTAGCGTAACTGACTCATCGGAAAGGTATAATAGGATGCCTGGACAGAAGATTCTTGTGGTTGACGATAGCTGGACAGAGTTGACTATGATCGTGACGCCGCTACGTAATAGTGGCTTTGAGGTCATCACGGCGGTTGATGGCGATGAGGCCATGGAAAAAGTCTTTCGGGAGCGCCCGCAGTGTATCGTACTGGATGTGGTCTTGCCAAAACAGAATGGTTTTCAACTCTGCCGCAAATTGAAAAACATAGAGGCAAGTAAACATATACCGATCATTTTGCTTACCAGCAAAAGTACGCCTCTGGACCGTTCATGGGGAATGAGACAGGGTGCGGATTTGTACATGACAAAGCCGTTCAATACGGACGAATTGGTGGCGAGCGTGCGGAGGCTCGTCTAATTCAGGCAGAGAGGCATTGCGAGGGACAACCCTTCCCGGTTGTCCCTGCCAGGGAGTGTTATGAGTGGCCAGTAACAATCTGAACTCGCGACAACGAAATGCTCAGCTGGACGAAGGCGGGCGCAGGATGGCATCCGGTGCCTCCTCGCCCATAGCTTCATCTTTACTCGCGCAGCAGGCGACCATGCAGGCTCAGGCTCTGCAATCTGCATCCATGACGCAAATGGGGCAACTGACCAATGGAATACCCACAAACGTGCCGGAAGTTGTGGGCGAGCAATACCTGGTCTTCTCACTGCTTGAGCGCGAATTTGCGCTGAAAGCGGAGCATATTCAAGGGGTAGAGCGCCTGGTAGATGTTACGCCCGTACCTAACGTGGCTTCATGGGTGCGTGGCGTCATCAATTTGCGTGGCTCTATTGCTTCTGTGGTGGATCTGCGTGCTTTTCTGGATATGGAGCAGCTTCCCTATAATCCACGCACGCGCTTATTGTCCGTTCAATATAATGAGATGGTAATCTGCCTGGTGGTGGATGGCGTGAGTGAGATGATGCCAGTACCCGATCAAGCAATCGCCGAGATAGGGACACGTCAGGGATTGGTTCCCCAGTGGGCGATTCCCTACGCCTCCGGATGTGCCCTGTTGGAGCGACGGCTGATCGTCTTGCTGGACGCGGCACGCCTGCTTTTTTCCGAAAAGATGCAGCGTTATATCGAATAGGTTGTCTTTGTCGTAGTCGGTGATGAAGAAACGCAATGTGGGGCCGTTGCGGAACCGATTTTAGAGCATGGAAGCTTTGAAAAGCACCTTTCTGAAAGATAGACAAATATCGTAGTGCATACCTGGTAGAGAGCGCTTTTCACGACACAAAAACTTGCAAGGTCACGGGCGTCAGGTATTGGCTCCAGTCCAGAAGCCAGGAAGGCTCAATTGACTGCGTACGTGATCTACACATTAAAACAGGAGGCCTGGCGCATGAATCCTGATCGCAACAAAGGTGGAATGACCATTAGTTCGCTCATGCTTGTGGGGCTGGCATCAGCGGCTGTTCCCATTGTCTTAATTACCCTTATCTGTGTGATAGTAGCCTCTCAATCGGTCGGCAAGACCGTTGTGGTCGCGAGCGCCTTTGTTATTTTACTGGTTGTGCTCGCCATCAACTATTTTGTGCAGCACCGAGTGAAAGATCGCATCCTGGGATTGGTTGATGTGTGCCGTGACTACACAGGCGGAGATCGCACTGTGCGTGCTGTTGTGAATGGCGACGATGAATTTGCCATGCTTGCCATGCAGCTCAATACCTTGCTGGATAACCAGGGTGGCGGCAATGCCAGCGGAGGCGCGTCCTTCAACAACGGCAACGATGCGGCAACCTTGCAGGCGCAAATAGAAAAGCTGCTACAGGAAGTGAGCGCCGTTGGTGATGGCGATCTGCGCGTCCAGGCTGAAGTGACGCCCGATACGCTGGGCGTTCTGGCCGACTCCTTCAACTACATGATTGAGGAACTGGCGAAGGTCGTTGGTCGCGTGCAGTTGACTGCCGTCCAGATCAATAACGCGACGCGGCGCATTCTTGATGGTTCTGCTGATCTGGCTCAAGCCTCAGAAACGCAGGTGGGACAGATTGCCCAGACGACTGCGGCGGTAGGTGCGCTGGCGAACTTCATTCAGGATGTCGCGCATAATGCTCAGATGAGCGCGGAAGCCGCGATGGAAGCTTTGCATAACGCGGAAAGCGGCCAGCAATCGGTGCGCCAGACAATTGATGGCATGGTGCATATTCGCGAGAATGTGCAGGAGACCTCGAAGAAGATTAAACGCCTGGGCGAGCGCTCAAACGAAATTGGTGAAATTCTGCGCATCATCGAGGATATCGCCGATCAAACCAACCTGCTGGCACTGAACGCCGCCATCCAGTCCGCGATGGCCGGTGAGCATGGCCGGGGATTTGCGGTTGTGGCCGACGAAATCCGCCTCCTGGCAGAGCGCTCAACCGAGTCCACCAAACGTATTGCCACGCTGATTAAGAGTATTCAGGGTGATACGTATGAAGCCGTCGTCGCTATGGAAGACAGCACGCAGGAAGTGGTCAAAGGCTCGCAGCTCGCCGATGAAGCTGGCCGGGCGCTCAACTCGATCTACTCAGCCGTGGCGCGACAGGCGCAGATGATTGAAAGCATTGCCCAGGCCGCACAAGATCAGACCTCAGTCTCTGACGCGGTGGCGGTGGCGATGAGCCAGATCTCTGAAATCACTCGCCGGACGGACGTTGGCACGCAGGAGGCCGCGGCAAGCGTGAGTTACCTTGCAGAACTTGCCGAGCAGTTGCGCTCCTCTGTTTCCACTTTCCGGCTGCCGGAGCGTGCCAACGAAATGGCGGGGGCATACCCTGGTGGTACCGCGGTGACAGAATTCTCTCCCACCGGCAACGGCTTTTCTGGCATAGGTATGGACAACGAGTGGTCGCAGAATTTCGCGACCAATTTCCCGCCACTGCCCGAGCCTGGCAACTCCGGCTCGCTGATCGCGCTGACGGCTCGTTCCGGGCAGGGACAATATGCGCAGCAGGATTTTGCGAACGCGCCGGTCTTCAATGGCCAATTCCAGTTCGGCAATCAACCCGGCTTTGAGGCAAACTTTGGCAACCAATCCTTCGGCGGTCAGCCGGGGTTTGAGCAGAACTTTGGGGGTCAACCTTTCGATCAAGGCTTTAGCCCTCAGCCAGGGTTTGAGCAGAACTTTGGGGGTCAACCCTTCGACCAGGGCTTCACGGCTCAGCCGGGGTTTGAGCAGAACTTTGGGGGTCAGCAAGGCTTTGATCAGGGCTTCGGCGGTCAGACGAATTTCGCTGAGCAGCCGACTTTTAACGGCCAGCCAAACTTTGGTGAGATGAATGGCTTCGAGGGCCAGCAGGGCTTCGGTGGTCAACAGGCATTTGGTGGCAGACCCGGATTTGGCGGGCAGGGGCAAAACCAGCCCGGTTTTCCGGCGAATACGACGCAAACGCCGATGCCACAGCGGCGTACTTCCGGCGGGTTACAGCCCTCCAATCCGTCTTCGCGCCCTCCGCGCTGGCAGGGACAGCAGGGCAATCACCAACAAAATCAAGGTCAAGGTCAATCACAGTCACAGTTTAGTCAGGATCAGATGCCTTACAATAACGGGCAATTTGGTCAATAGCGATGTCAGTTTCACCCTGTGCGTTCGGCGAGAATCTGCTGATTGCGGATTCTCGCGGCGCGGCGGGTGAAGCTAGAATAAGTGGGTGCGAGCAGCATGTCGAACACATTTGATAAACTATCAGTCCTCGATTCGTTTATCGAAGAGGTGAATAGCTATTTGCCGGAAATCGAGGCCAACCTTGAGCGTCTGGCAGAGTCACCTGGCGACATGGAGGCTCTGGAAGAAACCTACCGCCGGACACATACCATCGGTGGTTCCGCTTCGATGATGGATTTTCCTGGGTTATCGCACGTGGCTCATGGCATGGAAGATATTCTGGGAGATGCGCTGGACGCAACCGCATCGCTCGATCCTCCTACGATTAGCTTCTTGCAGCGTTCCCTGAGACGGCTACACCGGTTGGTGGAAGGCATTCGTGGGGGAGTGGACCAGGACGCCGTCATCGCGGAGGACGATGCCGACTATACACAGTACCGGCTGATCGTCGAAGCCACCGAGCAAACAGGGCAGCAGGATGCTAGAACGAGCGATCAGAATCATGCGCAGACGAATGGCGCGTTGCCTGCCCTCGAAACACCTGCTCCAACCACCCCCTCCCTTGATGAAGTGCTCGCCTCTTTCCGCACTCCACATGTAACGGCGGGAGAGGAGATGGAGTGGCCGGAGGACGTAACGCCTGCACCTGTTCCCTCTTATCAAAACGCGGACATCGCTATGGCACCAACGCAGGGGATACCGGTACAGACCTCATCAATGCCAGCCGCGTCCGTAGCACCCACAGCATCCCAGGCATCACAGATTCCATCGGTACCATCAATGCCAGCAGTGTCGCAAACACAGCAACCGCAACACGTACCGGCAGCATCGCAGGCGCAACAGGCACCTGCTCAGCCACAAGCTGAGCAGCAACCAACAAGTGCGCTTGAGATGCTGGTTGCTACGACGCGCAAGGCCGATTCTAGCGATGCGCTTCCCTCTGTACCTGTCACACCAATGATGCCGGTCAGTGAAGGTACGTCGCCATCTCCACCGCGTTCGGCCCCCGTTTCCGGGTCTTTGACGTCGGCAGAGAGGAGGCAAGGCGAAATCCTTCCGGGTCAGCATCCTGTACAGAATGGCGCATTTCTACAGGCATATAGCGAAATGCAGGGCGAGACGCGAGCGCTGCAATCCCAGGCTGCTTCATTGAAAAACCTGATAATGCAGTTGCGCCAGGCAGCAGAGGCGGTCGAGACACAGCGTGCCGAGTTCAAAGGGTTCCTCGATGGCTCGAAGGATGCTCTGGATCGCATGGAGGACTGGGCCGGCAGGGCGATGGGTCTGAATCTGAAGAATAGCCCGGAGCAGGTACGCCGTTTTCTCCCGCTCTCGGTTATGTGGGTTTCAAACATCAAACTGAAGGATGTCTTGCAGTTGCTGAGTAGAATTATCGACGATGCGCAGATGACCGATGAGCAGATGCACACCGCCGTCCAGCAGTTGCAAACTTCACTGATTTCCTGTGGTGCGGCCTTCCAGCAGGCGACTACAGCATCGCACACCTCTAAGCAGGAATCGGACTGGACTCCCTGGGAGATGCAGGTCATGCAGGATGCCGCCGCTGTGCGCGAGCGTGTGACCTTTGAGCGACAGGGCAACCTCGAAGCGCTGCGTGCGCAGATCGAGTCTCAGTTGCAAGGGGATATTGCAGCTATGCGTGCGCAGGTCGAGACGCAGGTGCGAGAAGAGGTTCGCCAGGAGTACGAGGCGCGCCAGACCTCGCTGGCGGCGCGTGCGGAGCTAGAGCGACAGGTACGCGAGGAAGTGCGCCAGGAATTCGAGGCGAAGCGCAAGTTGCAGGAGCGTGTGATTGGCACAGGGGATGCAGAGTCGCTTCAAGAACTGGAGGCTCGCCTACGCAGCGAGATCGAGATCGAGGTACGCCAGGACTTCCTCAATCAGATTACGGAGATCGCCGGTGGTGGTGAGGCAATTGCCAACGCCCAGTCGCTTATGCCTCCAACAGCAGTGACGCGCACCTCAAACTTCCTGGATCAGGCACGCGAGGCAACGGGTATCAGCGATATCAGTTCTCCGGCGTCGATGCCAGCGATTGCGCCTACGCAACAGGCACAACCAACGCTTTCTGCATCGGTTGCGCCCGCTATACCGGCTCCTCCGCCGACCGTATCACAGCCAGCTGTACCGGCTGCATTGCCTCCACAGATTTCTTCCTCAACAACGCCGTCCGCGTCGGCATTCAGCGGCGATTTCGGTGAGGAGGCCGCGGACATCTTCCGCCTGGAGGCCGAAGAGCACCTGCAAACGATCAGTATGCACGTGGCGGCGCTTGAGAAATCGCCCATGAACCGCGAGTTGATTCAGGGTATTCGCCGCGCCACCCATACGCTGAAGGGTGCCGCAGGCATGATGGGCTTCCGTGCCATTGCTGATCTCAGCCACGTATCTGAAGATTTGCTTGACAGCATCATGGAGGGAACGACGACCGTTTCTCCGGCGGTGCTCAGCCTCATTCTGGATACTGCTGAGACGCTCGATCTGCTTATTAGCGGCCTGGGGGCCGACGACGAGCAGCAGGAGGCGAAGGTACAGGAGCTACGCAGCCGCTATGCTGCCCTGCTGGGTGAGCAGAACATCAGCCTGAACGCGCTGGATGAGGAGCTTGACAGCGATCTGGAGGCCAACGACGAAGCGCTGGAGGATGCTTCCAACGTTACCGGTGTTGTTGCTGGCGCGCAGGCGCACGAGACGAACGCACAGCGTGCAGCCCGTGGCGACCTCAGTGTGCGCGTGCGCCTGCAAAAACTCGATGAACTGGTCAACCTCTTTGGTGAATTGCTCGTCAACCGCAGCATCCTGGAAGAGCGGCTCGAGCGCCTGAATCGGTTCGTTGCTGATGCTGGCATGAGTAGTAACCGCTTGCGTGATATTGGACAGCGGCTGGAAAGCCGGTTTGAGGCCGCGACCCTGCCCAGTGGTCGCTCGGTGCAGGTCATGCCCGGTGAAGGCGATGGCGCTGGCAGGAATGGCAATGGGCGTGCAGAGCCAGCGCACATCGCCGAGTTTGATGAACTGGAACTGGACCGCTATACCGAATTCCACCAGTTGGCCCGTGGGTTGAGCGAGTGCGTCTCCGACATGACGACGCTCAGCACCGAGATGGAGGGCGTCATTCGCGACTGTGAAGGCGTCTTTGGCCGTGAAAATCGCCTCAGCACAACCTTCCAGGATCGCTTGATGAAGGCCCGTCTGGTGCCGCTGTCCAGTATGACCCCGCGTCTCTATCGTGCTGCCCGCGCTGTGGCGCTCAAGCAGCACAAAGAGTTCGAGTTCTTGCTGGAAGGCCAGGAGACTGAAGTTGATCGCACCGTCTACGAAGAGATTGCCGGGCCATTGCTGCACCTGATGCGTAACGCGGTCAACCATGCCATTGAAACGCCGGAGGTACGTGAGGCGAAGGGGAAATCGCCCATTGGACACATCACGCTTTCCGCCCTGTACGAGGGCAATCAGGTGGTTATCACCATCAAGGATGATGGTACAGGGATCGATCCAAATAGCGTGCGGATGGAAGCTATCGCCCGTGGGCTGGTTCCTCCCGACCAGGTGCTCAGTGACTCCGATGTGCTGGAACTCATTTTCCGCCCAGGCTTCTCCACCGCCAGTGTGCTGAGCGAGGAGAGCGGACGCGGCGTCGGATTGGATGTCGTGCGCGACAGTGTGGCACGGCTCAGAGGCACTCTAGTTGTCGACTCGACGCCGGGACAGGGGACGGCCTTCACCATGAAGTTTCCAACCAGCCTGGCGATCCAGAGCGCGATGATGGTGATGGCGAGTGGACAGCAGTTCGCCATTCCGACCGTCATGGTAGAAGCCATCGGTCGCCTGGATAACTACAAGCAAATGACCTACGGCGGTCGCCCGGCAGTCATGGTGCGCAACGATTTGTACCCGCTGAATATGCTGGCGCAATACCTCAATCTGCCGGTGGAGACTCCCGACGAAAAAGCGCCGGTCTTGTTAATCAGTTCGGGCGATTATCGTGTCGCGCTGGTGGTTGACGACATCAAGGGCAAGATGGACGTGGTGATGAAGAACCTCGGCCCCCACCTGCGCGCCGTTCACGGTATCGCTGGTGGCACCGTTCTTGGTAATGGGCGGGTCGTGCTGATCCTCGAACTGCTGGAACTGCTCTCGACACGTCCGAAAGGTGTGAGCAATGTGGCACTGCCGAAAGCTCCCGCTCCCACACCTGTACCAGTGCCAGCGAGGGGCGAAAGCGCCAGCGCACCCGCGTCAGCGCTAGCCGCCTTACAGGCGAAGGCGGAGACGCCTTCCAACAGCAAGAAGACCGTTCCCATCACTCCTGTGCCTGCTGCCACGACACCGGCGGCGGATCGCGGCAAGCATGTCCTCGTTGTCGACGACAGCCCAAGTGTGCGCCGCGTTGTCAGCAGTATGCTCAAGCAGCATGGATGGGAGACGCAGATGGCGCGAGACGGCGTCGAAGCCCTGGAAATGATCTCCCAGCAGGCACCCGCCGCCGTACTACTCGACATCGAGATGCCGCGCATGGATGGTTACGAACTGATGGCTACGGTACGCTCTCAGGAGCAATACCGCACGCTTCCGCTGGTTGTGCTCACCTCGCGTGCAGCCGCAAAACACCAGCAGCGTGCCATGCAGTTAGGAGCCAACGCCTACGTCGTCAAACCCTACCAGGACGAGGAACTCATCAACACGCTCAACGCCCTCATCTTCGGCGCAGCAGTATAGAGAAATTGCATGGGAAATGCAGTGTGATGAGGCTCTCTGAGCCTCATCACACTGCATTTCCCATGCTAGATATATGGAGGTTGAAGTG
>DASTKE010000332.1:0-4889 GCA_035716105.1 Ktedonobacteraceae bacterium
CTGGCTCTTTCAGGGGCAGCACTGTGCCATCTATGAGAACCTCAACTTCTACCAGACGCCCAATACCAGAGAATATCCACTGGCCCCCGACATTGCCGTGATCAAAGGCGTCGACTACATCGAAGATATCCGCAGTTGGCGTGTGGGCAAGACTGGCCGGCTTCTCACGTGCTCTTCGAGATTGCTTCAGAGGAAACCTGGAAAAAAGACCTGTACGAGAAACCCCTGCGCTACGCCCAGATGGGCGTGCAAGAATACTTCGCCTACGATCCGCATCCCGAACCCGTCTATCGAGGCGTTGCGGGCAGACGCCTCCTGGGCTGGCGGCTGGTTCATGGCATGCAAGAAATGACTTCTGACTCTAATGGTCGTTTGTGGAGCGCGCAACTCGACAGCTTCTTGCTGCCTGATGGTACACTTCTCCGCCTCACCGACCGGCAGGGATACCTGCGCCTTACCGAAGCCGAGGCGCAGGCCAGGAGGGCCGAAGCTGAAGCACAACGGGCCGAAGCCGAAGCTCGACGCGCTGATATCGAAGCGCAGGCCAGAAGGGCTGAAACCCGACGCGCCAATATCGAAGCACAGAGAGCCCTGGTTGAAGCGCAGCGGGCTAATGCCGAAAGCGAAGCTAGAAAAGTTGAAGCCCGGCGGGCCGAGGCTCTGGCGGCGAAACTGCGCTCTCTGGGCATCGACCCCGATGCCCTGTGATAGACCATAGCCTGAGCAGGCTATTCGTAAGGAATGGCCTGCTCAGGCTATGAGGTTATATATATACGCTTCCACCAAGCACGCCATTTCCCGCTCGCATGGTGAGCGGGTTGGAGACTCTACGTCTTTCAGGGGGATCCCGTAGGGGCGATGCGCGATGCCTTGTGCTCGCCCGCATCCGTGATAGAAGGTCTCCACGGGCGTCCGTCTGCGTCCCCCGGACGGCCTCAAGGCATCGCCCCTACGGGATCCCCTCACAAGGAGGGAGAACCGATTAGAAGATGAGTGCGCCATTTTTCCGCAACTATGGTACAATAGGGGCTGGTCGAATTCCAGGAAGTTGAGATTGTATTTCGTTTTGTAGAGACAGGTGGCGTTATGGATGAGCGCAGGCGCGCAGAGGTAGTAGCGGCGGCACGTCAACTCCTCACGGATTTTCAGGAGGAACGCCCGGACTGGACGGATGACCGGACTCCTATTGATGAGCTTGCCGCCTGGTATGGCCTGCACGTTGAGACGTTCCATCCCAGCGACCACCCGCGGGGTACCTACGGCTTCCTGGAGCCGGGCGAAGACCTGATCTGGCTCTGTCGCGGCCTCTCAGAAACGTTCCGGCGTTTCACTCTTGCCCACGAACTGGGCCACGCCATCCTGCACCAGGAGTCCAGTCACGTCCCCTACGACCTGCCTTCCCTCTCAGCCGATGATCCATGCCAGCAGGCGGATGTACAGGAAGAGGTGACGGGACGCTTCGAGCAGGCGTACATGGAAGAGGTGCTGGGCGTTGGAATGCAGTACGACCCGCGCGGCGAACGTGAGTTGGAGGCCAATCTCTTCGCGGCGGAACTGCTTATGCCCCTGGAACGGGTGCGCACGCTCTACCTCGTAGAACAAATCTCCCCGTCCCAGCTTGCCAGCGCTTTCGCCGTCTCCAACGCCGCCATGCTCAACCGCCTCGCTGGACTGCTGAGCGAGGCGCGGCAACACGCGAGCAAAGTCGCTGATGCTCAGGAAGAACAGGCGACGACAACTCTCAAATTCCCACCGGACAGAAAACAGTACGATGCATTCCAGCAAGCGGCTATCGAGGCTCCAACGCCTGCATTGATCGTCGCGGGACCGGGCAGCGGCAAAACCAGCACGCTGGTCGGACGCACCGAATACCTGGTACACAGGCTCGATGTAGCACCGGAGCAGATATTAGCTCTGACCTTCTCGCGTAAAGCGGCTCAGGAGATGCAGGAACGTTTGCAACTGACCCTGGGCAGAGCACCTACCGTGAGCACCTTCCACGCTTTCTGCGCCGAGATATTACGCCAGTACGGCGAATTGATCGGGCTGCGCCGGCACTTCGCGCTCGTCGATGAGACCGAGGGCTTTTTTTTGCTGCGCCAGCAGGTAGGAGCCATGCGCTTGCAGCACTACAGCCACCTGGCCTATCCAGCCCTGTATTTCCCGGCTATGCTCAAAGCCATCTCGCGAGCCAAAGACGAACTTGTTTCCCCACACGAGTATCGCCGCCTCGCCGGAGCCATGCCGGCAGCGGCGCAGGACGAAGAGGCAAAGCAAAGAGCCGAAAAAGCAATGGAAATCGCCTCCGTCTATGAACTGTATGAAGCAGCGCTGCAAGAGCGGCAGGACGCCGATTTTGGCGACTTGATTATGCTCACCGTGCGGCTTTTCAGCGAATTTCCAGAGGTATTGCACGAACAGCAGCACAAATACCAGCATATTCTGGTAGACGAGTTCCAGGACATCAACCGGGCCAGCGGCATCCTGCTGCGCCACCTGGCAGGTGAAGAGCGCCGCGTCTGGGTCGTGGGCGACGCCAATCAAGCCATCTATGGCTTCCGGGGAGCCTCACCCGCCAATATCAGCAACTTCCAGCAGGACTATCCCGGCGCGGTCATCTTACCTCTCAGTCACAACTACCGTTCGCGGCCCGACATCGTGAGCCTTGCCGAAGCCTTCCGCTACAAGCAACTGGAACTGGGGCAGGAGGTGGAGCAAGCAAAAAACCAGCCCGTGCGCCTCACCTTGCCCGATACCTATGTCACACTGGCGAAGGCTGATGACGAGGCCAGCGAACTGGCGGGCATTCTGGCGGATATGCGCGACAAACTCGCCTCCGGCTATCGCTACCAGGACATCGTCGTGCTCTGCCGCACACGCTCGCACGTGCGTAAGGTCATGCGCGCCCTCGTCCTGGCTGGCCTGCCTGTTATCGAAACTGGAGGTACACTCGGTAAAGAACATAGCAAAGACTTGCTCTCCATCATCCTGCTGTTGGCCGATCCAAGCGGTATGGGCATTCTCCGCGCCGCTCGCCAGCGCGAACACCCGCTCAGCCAGCCCGATATCGAGGCGCTGCTGCTGGCCGCACACGAACAGCAGTGCAGCCCGAACATGTTCATCTTGCGCGGTGAAGCGCCTCCTACCATGAGCGAGCAGGGACGACGCTCACTGGCTCGCCTCACAACCATCATACAAAACATGGCCCACACACCCAACGTCTGGTCATTACTGGCCCAGTATTTGTTGATCGAAACCTCGCTTGTGCGCGACCTGCTCTGCTCACCACCCGGCAAAGCGCAGCAGAATACGCTTGATGACTATATGAATATTCTCTCGCTCGCACGCCGCTACGATCAACAGCAGGTTGAACGCCTGCAAAAAGAGCGGGAGGCACAAGACACGCAGGAAGCCGGCGAGCCAGAAAGCATCGGGGGAAGTGCCTTACCGCCAGTGCAGGAGCAGGCAAAGGGGTTTCTGGATTATCTAAGCATTCTTTTAACGCTCCATCAAGACGGAGGCAACCGGCAAGGCGGTGAAAGCGCCGGGGAAACGGAAGAGATACCAGACGTGATTCGCGTAATGACGGTTCACGCCAGCAAGGGCCTGGAGTTTCCGGTGGTCTACCTGCCTGGACTAACACAGCAGCGTTTCCCCACACGGAAAATGCACGATTACGCTCCCCCGCCAGCCGGTATGCTGCCAGCAGAAAGCGAGGGCGACGCCGCACACGAAAGCGGCGAGGCGTGCCTGTTCTATGTTGGCGTCACGCGAGCCCGCGACCAGCTCATCCTGAGCTACGCTACGCACTACGGCAAACGCAGCTACAAGCGCTCGCCCTATATCGATGCCCTGCTGCATGGCTTGCCAGATGAGCGTGTGACACGCCTGGAATGGCCAACCCGTGCCGAGCATAGCTCGCTGGCCGCGGCAGTCGATGACCTGCCGCCTTCCTCACAACCGGACGAGTCTTTTATTCAAGCCATGCAGCCTGCCCTGAGCGTCTCCACCATCGACACGTACCGCAGTTGCCCGCGCCAGTACGCCTATGCCAACGTCTATCGTTTCCAGCGCGAGCCGGGAGCTTATTCCCTCTTCTGGCAGGCTACCCAGAAAACGGTTGAAGCGCTGCAAAAAAGCGTGCTGGGAGAACAGGATCAGGAGGCGGGAGAGACAGAAGGAAACAGAGCCAGTGAAGAGACGGCCAATGCTCCCGAAGCGCAGCCACAATTTGTCGCGTTGTCCAACCAGCAAGAGGCGCACGATCTCTATGTACGCCACTGGCAAGAATTGGGAGGACATACTACACCCTTCGCCTCCTTCTACGAGCAGCACGGCCACGAGGTGATCGACCTGCTTTTAAACAAGCTGAAGACCAGCAAAGGAACAGAGGCGCAATGGAGTACGCGCCAGAGCTTCACGGTTGATATCAACGGCAGAACGATTCTGGTGCCGGTGGATAGGGTCGAGGCCGCGCAGGGGCAGGAAGCGGACAAGAAACCGGTACGCTTCGTGCGCACGGGCTTTGGCAAGCGTAAGGATAAGCCAGCAGCCGATACTCGCGCTTTGCTCTACGCCAGAGCGCAGCGCCAGCAGCATCCCAATCAGGAGATCGAGATCCATTTCCACAACCTGAGCACCGGCGAGACGGTACCGATTCTCTTGAGCGCGAAGAAAGAGCAGAAGCTGTACGAGGAACTGGTGCAGGTGCTGCAAAGCATCGAGCGGCGTGAGTACCCGATCAACCCCGACCTGTTCCGCTGTCCCGCCTGCCCCTTTTTCCTGATCTGTCCCGCGTAACGCTTCATCTAACGTAGGGGCGCGATTGATCGCGCCCGAATGGCTAGATGGCGAACTAACGCCGTTACCACCTACGCGCTTGTCGGGCG
>DASTKE010000333.1:0-7521 GCA_035716105.1 Ktedonobacteraceae bacterium
ATTGGGCAACGCATCATTGTCACCGGGCGCGTGCTCGACGAGCGTGGAAATCCGGTGCCGAACACACTGCTGGAAATCTGGCAGGCCAATGCCTCCGGGCGCTACCTGCACAAACGCGATCAATGGCCAGGACCGCTCGACCCAAATTTCCTGGGCATGGGCCGCTGCCTGACAAATGAAGAGGGGGTTTACCGCTTCCTGACTATTCGACCGGGGGCGTATCCCTGGAAGAACCATCCCAACGCATGGCGTCCCGCCCACATCCATTTCTCAGTGTTCGGCCCCTCCATGCTCTCGCGCCTGGTGACGCAGATGTACTTCCCCGACGACTCCCTGCACTCGATTGACCCCATTCTGTCCGCGGTGCCGACGGAAGAGGCACGCAAGCGCCTGATCTCCGCCTATGACCATACTGTGACCGAGCCGGAGTGGGCGCTCGGCTATCGCTGGGATATCGTGGTACGTGGAGCGTATGCCACGCCATTTGAGCCATCCAGACCAGAAGAGGCAAGATCATGAGTACATTTTTGCTGACCGCTTCACAGACAGTCGGCCCATTCTTTGCGCCCACGCTTCTGCGTGAGGACGCACTGCGTAACGGGCTGGCACAGCCGGAAACCGCCGGTGAGCGGATTCGTATCGAGGGGCGCGTTCTCGACGGTGACGGGCTGGCGGTACCCGATGCGATGGTCGAGATCTGGCAGGCCAACGCGCATGGCCGCTACAACCATCCTGCCGATACCAGTGACGCGGCGCTAGACCCGTCCTTCCTGGGGTTTGGTCGCTCCGGCACAGGAGAGGATGGCAGCTACTGGTTCGAGACGATCAAGCCCGGTTCTGTCCCATTTGACGGAGAGCAGCAGCAAGCCCCGCACATTTGCGTCACCATCTTCGCTCGCGGACTGCTCAATCACCTCGTGACGCGCCTGTACTTTGAAGACGAGCCGGACAACGCGCTTGATCCCGTTCTGAACTGTGTTCCCGATGAGCGACGGGCAACGCTGCTGGCACGGCGCGAAGCTGGAAACGGGAATGCGCCGGTTGTCTACCGCTTCGATATCATCCTGCAAGGCGCGAACGAGACCGCGTTTTTCAACGTCTGATGGAGCAATGCTCATGACTGCTTTCCTTTCGCTGCACGACGCCATCGAGCAGTACGTCCGCGATGGAGCCAGCCTCGCGCTGGAGGGCTTCACACATCTGATTCCCTTCGCCGCCGGTGCCGAGATCATCCGGCAGCAGAAGCGTGACCTGTGCCTCATCCGCATGACGCCCGATCTGATCTATGACCAGCTCATCGGCATGGGCTGCGTACGCAAGCTTGTCTTCTCCTGGGGCGGCAATCCAGGCGTAGGGTCACTGCACCGCCTGCGCGACGCGGTTGAGCACGGCTGGCCGCGCCCGTTAGAGTTGGAGGAGCACAGTCATGCAGCGATGGCAAACGCCTATGCAGCAGGCGCGGCGGGCCTTCCCTGTGCCATCTTTCGCGGCTATCAAGGCTCCGATCTCGTAGGCGTCAATCCGCATATTCGCTTTATCGAGTGTCCCTTCACCGGTGAACGACTCGCCGCCGTTCCCGCCATACGGCCAGATCTCACGATTATCCACGCGCAGCGAGCGGATCGCAGCGGAAACGTCCTCATGGAGGGCATCATCGGCGTCCAGAAAGAAGCCGCGCTGGCGGCTGCACAGGTGATTGTCACAGTAGAAGAAATTGTCGATGACCTGCACGCTCCCAGTCCAAACTCCACCGTGCTGCCATACTGGACAGTAAGCGCTGTTGTGTGTGTACCAGGCGGCGCGCACCCGTCCTACGCTCACGGCTATTACGGACGCGACAATGCCTTCTATACCGCCTGGGATGAGATCGCACGAAACCGGGAAACGTTTCTCGCCTGGATGCAGGAGCATGTCCTGACCACCCAACCAGAGAGTATAGGCGACGAGCAGCAACAGTAGGTAGGAGCGAGAGGAGACGCATGGACTATTCAACCGGGGAAATGATGGCCGTCGCGGCGGCACGGGTGCTGAAAAACGAGGATGTGTGCTTCGTCGGCATCGGAGCGCCCTCCGTTGCCTGCAACCTGGCGCGACTCACTCACGCGCCCAACATCACGCTCATCTACGAGTCTGGGACCATCGGGGCGAAGCCAGATGTGCTGCCGCTCTCCATCGGCGATCCAGAGCTAAGCGAGACCGCCCTGACGACAGTATCGGTGCCTGAGATGTTCAGATACTGGCTGCAAGGGGGTCGCATCTCGGTTGGCTTCCTGGGAGGAGCGCAGCTTGACCGCTTCGGCAACATCAATTCCAGCGTCATTGGCAGCTACGAGCATCCAAAGGTGCGACTGCCAGGCGGGGGAGGCGCGCCGGAGATCGCCAGCCTGTGCGGCCAGACATACGTTGTCATGCGCCAGTCACGCCGCACATTCGTCGAGCAGGTTGACTTTATCACCTCGTTTGGATACGGCACAGGAGGCGACCACCGGCAGCGCCTGGGCATTCGCACACAGGGACCAACGCTCGTCGTGACTGATCTCTGCTTGCTGCAACCGGACCCGGAGACAAAAGAACTTGTGGTGACATCAATCCACCCGAACGTCACACGAGAGACGATCAGGCAGCAGACCGGGTGGGCGCTGCGGTTCGCGGACAGCATGGAACAAACGCCACCTCCCACCGAAACTGAACTTACGGTGCTACGCGAGCTTCACGCCCGGACGGAGCAAGTCCATATGGGAAAGGCCACGCCAGATGACTGAACCGGCAGAGGCATTATTTAGCACGCCTGAAATGTCCGCCACCTTCTCCACCGAGGCCCATGTGCGAGGGATGCTCGCATTTGAGGCGGCATTGGCCCGTGCGGAAGCTCGCGCCGGTATCATCCCACAGGAGGCCGCAGCCGTCATCGCGGCCAATTGCAGGGTGGAACTGTTCGATGTCGTGGCCCTGTACCGCGAGGCGGCGCTGGCCGGCACTCCGGCTATTCCCCTGGTACGAATGCTTACGGCTCATATAGAGGGCGACGCGAAGAAGTACGTCCACTGGGGAGCGACGAGCCAGGACGCAATTGATACCGCGCTGATGCTTCAGATGCGGGAGGGACTTGATCTGCTGGTGGAAGAGCTGCTTGGGGTGTGCGCGGCAGGTGCGACGCTCGCGGAGCAGCACCGGCACACGTTGATGGCCGGGCGCACGCTGCTCCAGCAAGCATTGCCAATCACCTTTGGTCTCAAGGCAGCGCGCTGGCTGGCTCTCGCGACGCGGCAGGTGCGTGCGCTGCGGCGGCACCAGGAACACACACTGGCGGTGCAGTTGGGAGGCGCAGCCGGGACGCTGGCAGCGCTCGGAGATCAGGGGCTTGAGGTAATGAAACTGCTGGCCGGAGAGTTGGGGCTGCCCGTCCCAGACCTGCCGTGGCATACCGAACGCGACCGCATCGCCGAAATCGCCGCTATGCTCGGCGTCATCGCCGGTGCGATGGCAAAAATTGCTGGCGACGTGACCCTGCTGGCACAAACCGAAGTCGACGAGGTATCAGAGAGCAGAGCACCGGGCAAGGGAGGGTCATCCGCCATGCCGCAGAAGCACAATCCCGTCGACGCGACCAGCGCTATTGCTTCGGCACGCCTGGCAATCGGCGTGGTGCCGGTAATTCTCTCTGCGATGCAGCAGGAACACGAGCGCGCCGTTGGGGGATGGCAGGCAGAATGGGCTGCCATTCCCAACCTGTTCTGCTTCACCGCCAGTGCAGTCGCACACGTTCAGGGCGCGGTTGGTGGCTTGCAGGTTGATGCCGTTCGCATGATCGACAATCTCTATCTAACCCAGGGGTTAATCATGGCCGAGTCGCTCTCTATGGCACTCGCCCCGCACGTTGGCAGGCCCGAAGCACAGAGAATTGTCCGAGCAGCCTGCGAACAATCCGCCACGTCAGGTGTGAATCTGCTCCATACAACGCTGGCAGATGCGCAGGTGCGTACTTTTCTTTCCCCGGAGGAGATAGAGCGTACGCTTGACCCTGATATGTATCCGGGCAGTTCGGATGCGCTCATCGACCAGGCACTCGCGGCTTATCATCAAATTCAGTTGCCGTGAGAAGGATGAGCGTGATTCTCACCTTCCTCCAATTAGCTTGAGTGATCTCCTTCACCATACAATGGTGAGCTACTTAACATAAGCGACTACACATTCTGCTCTATATTTCATGGAGTATCCCTCTCTCTGTTTCAAATATGTTAGGAGATCTATGATGACAAAACAAGCTATCGTAAAAGTTTCCTCTACCAGCTTTCTCTTTTTCGCCTTGCTCTCGGTATTGTTTCTGTATGTGGCACATCGCATCACGACATCGGACGCTGCCTACCCGTCTGGCTGCGGGAGATGGAGTGTCGTCAAAAGCTTCGACCCAGGAACGACTCAAAACGGCTTCAACAGCGTATCAGCCATCTCTACCAATGACGTTTGGGCTGTGGGAAGTCAGGCCACCCATAGCGCATCGCAGACGTTGATCGAACATTGGAATGGTTCCACATGGAGTGTCGTCAAAAGCCCGAATCCCAGCTCAACCGTCAATTCCCTCAATGGTGTGGCAGCCATTTCCAACAATGACGTTTGGGCCGTGGGAACCTCCGATGACAGCCATGCGAGGACGCACCAGACGCTGATCGAACACTGGAATGGCAGTGGTTGGAGCGTGGTCTCCAGTCCCAACCAGGGGCAATGGAGCGTTCTCAACAGTGTAACGGCTATCTCTGTCAGCGATGTTTGGGCGGTAGGATATGCTGTCAGCGGCAACCAGAGTGTGCATAGTACGTTGATTGAACATTGGAATGGAACAATATGGAGTATCATCACCAGCCCCAATCAAGGCACCAATACCAATGTCCTCTCTAGCATCACCGCCATCTCCGCCAACGATCTCTGGACAGTGGGCCAATATGTATTGGGCAACGACCTCAACCCCCAGACGCTGATCGAGCACTATAATGGCAACACGTGGACCATCGTTGTCAGCCCCAACATCAAGGCGATGGAAAATGGCCTCTCTGGAGTAACCGCCGTTTCTTCGCACGACATCTGGGCTACAGGGACAGCATTCAATCTCCCTGGCAACACCTCTCAGACGCTGATCGAGCACTATAATGGCAGCACATGGACCATCGTTGCCAGCCCCAATGCGAGATCAAGCCAGAATTTCCTGCATGGAGTAACCGCCATTTCCGCCAGGGATATATGGGCGGTTGGACTGTCGATCACTAACACAGGTGTACGTAAAACACTGATTGAGCAGTGGAATGGCAGCACATGGAGGATTGTTTCCAGTCCAAGCCCAGGTTCAGACCTGAATAGTCTGGACAGCATCACGCGGGTTCCCACGACTGGCCAGATATGGGCAGTGGGAAGCTACAAGACCAACAGCGATAGAACCCTTACCCAGTTCTATTGTTAATCCGATCCTTTTCATAAATGCATAGCACTGGCCTTTCGTACAGTTGACAGGAAACAAAGAGGGGACGATACTACGAGAGAAGGGTAGTAGCGAGAACTGGAAGGGCCAAAGATGATACCCTGCTTGCAGCCTACCTCACCAATGCAGGTACCCATTTCTGCGAAGTTTCGCTATTATAGAAGGGGTACACTGTTTTCTGATGCGCATAAAAGGATAGCTATGTAAATGGCAATTGAAAAAGATTTTTTCCGGCAGGTGATGGGCCGGTTTGCAACAGGTGTTACGATAGTTACGACACAGGGTTCCCAGGGACCGGCAGGGTTAACCGTCAACACGTTCTGCTCTGTTTCCCTCAATCCACCACTGGTACTGGTTTGCATTGATATGCGTAGCCATACCCTGCAATACATTCGAGATAGCGGCGCGTTCGCAGTCAACATCCTGACGGTTCAGCAAGAGAAACTTTCCCGCTGTTTCGCCACGCCCTCACAGGAGCGCTACGAGCAATTTTGCAACGCCGACTATCACCTTGCCGCCACCGGATCACCCATCATTGATGATGTGCTGGCCTTCGTCGATGTGCGAGTCGTGGCCGAATATCCCGGTGGCGATCACGCCATCTTCCTGGGCGAAGTGGTCGCGATGGGAACCTCAGGGCAAATCGCCTATGCACAGGAGGAAGATGCGCAAGAGTTTACTATCTCCGACGATGGAGACGATACGGTGACGACGAATCGACCTCCACTAGCCTACTATCGCGGCCAGTATCGCCACCTGACAGGCGATTACCGCAAACCTAGTCTGGCAAGCTATTATGACGAAGACTTCGACTGAGGGCAGCAGAGAGCACAATACACAGGACTCACAACAAACGCCGCTAATACAACTGGCAGAGCGAGAGACGGCGCTTGTCTTATTACAACAGCGCATTCGCGCCTGTCGCCTCTGCCAGGAACAGGGCTACATTCCCCAGGCGCACCCCCTTGTCAGCGGTCGCGCCGCCGATGCGATCATGGTCATTGGGCAGGCACCGGGCCATCGTTCCGTGGAGAACGACCGGCCATTTAGTGGCCCCGGCGGGCGAATTCTCCAAAAGTGGCTGGAGCAAGCAGGTTTTCCCCCCGGCTACCTGCACGAACATACCTATCTCACCTCGCTGACGCACTGCGACCCCGGCAAAAATCCGCGTGGCGGTGGAGACCGCCGTCCTTCGGCCCAGGAAGTAGCTTTGTGCAAGCCGTGGCTGGAAGCGGAGATAGCCCTGGTGCAGCCGCAGATCATCTTGCTGGTGGGGACGATGGCGATTGAGGCGTTTTTCGGCAAGGTGCGCTTAGAGGATGTGATCGGTACTTACCAGGAGCGTGAGGGCCGCGTGTTGATCCCACTTGCCCACCCTTCAGGCGTCAGTCGCTGGCTCAATGAGCCCGAACACCAGAAGTTGCACCAGAAAGCGCTACACGTGCTTTCTGATTGGCGTGTCAAGTTTGGATTATAGCAAAATGCTTCGTCTAGCGAATGCTTCGACTCTCGAAGTATTTGTTAGACGAAGCACTATTATTTATGCTCATCAGGTTGAGCCAACTGGTGCATATGATATTCGTGAACGCCTTTTTTCAGCGTACCGAGGGCCAGCGTGGCGCAGGTTGGGCGAGTCATGACCAGTTCGCGGCCAAGCTGCTCCATCAGGTCTTCAAAGCTCAACTGCTCGATCTCCTCAACTGACATGCCCTGCGTGATCTCCGTCACATAGGATGCTGCTGCCCGGCTGATCGTGCAGCCTTCGCCCTCCCAGTTGACAGCCTCCAATTTGCCATCGTCTCCGAAGCGAGCGTGCATAGTGATAATATCAGCGCAGCCGGGATTGCCGCCATTGAGACTGATATCTGCATCTTCTAATGGCCCATTATTACGCGGATTTTCATAATGATCTATCAAAAATTCAATAGCTTCTTGTCGGTCCATATTATTTTTAATCCTCCATCTCCGCCTTCGGCGGCCATGAGTCATCCCGAATTTTGGGAAAACTCGTCAAACATCCGAAAGGATGATAAAGCGCGAATAGTATCCAA
>DASTKE010000334.1:0-18243 GCA_035716105.1 Ktedonobacteraceae bacterium
CCGGCAAGGATGCCGGGCGCTCAAGCGGGGCCAACTCCTGTATCACGTTTACCGCGCTGGCTTACCGTGCGTGAATTTCTCTGGCCCGATATTCGACTTTTGCCTGCCACTCCTCGGTCTCTCTCTGTATCCAGAGGACGCCGAAGAGGAAGTGCATCGTCAGGCCGATGCCCCAGCCAATGAGGGGGTAAAAGAACCAGAGCATATCCCTGCTGCATCAATAACACGTCACGAAGCTGGTGGTTCCTGGTAACGGGTGCATCACAAAATGAGGCGGCTGAAAGAGATTGCGACCTCAACTGCGCCGAGAATTTGTTGCCTCTCTGTGACGTTTGGCCGAGGCTTTGTGATGCTCTTGCGACTTGCATGGTACATAGTAAGAATTGGAAACATGTTGTGTATCTGCCCGCGGGCAGCAAGAGAGGAGGAATAAGTATGGAGCCTCAAGTGGGAGCAAGTATCGCTGTGTTTCTTTTCGTCTTCCTCATGGTCGGCTTGAGTATCGCCTCGGTCGCCTTCTGGATCTGGATGCTGGTCGATTGCCTGACGCACGAGCCGGAGGGGAGCAATAAGATTGCATGGATACTGGTCATTCTGTTCGCCAACGTGGTCGGATCCCTCATCTACTACTTCGTGGAACGTGTACCACGGGTGAGGATTCCAGAGCAGAGAGGAGCGCATCTATGAACATACAGGAGCAATCGGCTGCTGCTCAGGAGGAGCAGTCGCCGGAGTGGAAAAGCATGACGGCTCCGCAGGTCAAAAGCGAGCCGGATATCCAGATGCCCATGGAGAAAGCATCGCCCGAGCCTTCTGTCCCTGTACTGTATGATATCCCATTATCGTCGGCAACAGGGAGTGTGGAAGGGCAAGCAATCCGGGCAACTCCGCCTCAAGTGCCACAGGCCGGATTTCCCGGTGGCATGCCTCCCTACGGGAGCGGGCCGGGGCCAGCCGGACGCTGGAACACCGGGTATCCAGTTGCGCCGCAGCGCCACAAACGGAGAGGTCTGTGGGTGGTGATAGGTCTGCTGGTGCTGGTGACATTGCTGATCGCGGGAGGAATCGGGCTGGTCGTGGGATCTGTCATCGCCACAAGCAGTATCCAGACGCGCCACTTTACGGTAGGAGCTGCTCCCCACATCGTCGTCAGGCAGACAGTTGGCTCGATCCATGTCAATAGCGCGGGAACGAGCGACGAGGTCAGCGTCCAGACGACGAAATGGATGAGCGGGATGTGGAGCGATCCCAACGCCTTCCGGGTGAGCTACGCTCAGAGCGAGGACGGCAACACCGTGACCGTCACCGTTGAAGGCCCCACCCCCTCGTCCATATTCAATGGGCCTGGAGTCGCACTGGACCTGACGGTTCCGTCTACCAGCGATCTGAACTTGACGATGAATGCCGGGGACATCTCGGTGACGGGGGTCAGTGGACAGCTGGTGCTGCTGAACAATACGGGGTCGATTACGGTCAGGGAAGCCACGCTTGGCGCAGGCTCATCGCTCACGACCAAAACCGGCTCGATCGTGTTCCGTGGCTCGATTGAGCGGCAAGGGAACTACCTGTTCTCTGCCAACACCGGCTCCATCGACGTCACCGTTCCCTCCAATGCCGCCTTCCACCTGGATGCCAGTACCGATACCGGCAGCATCAGCGGCGACCTGCCGGGAGTAGCGATTACGCACAATACAGTGACAGGGAGTCAGGCGCACGGCGATGTGGGATCGGCTCCATCTGCCAGCATGATACTCAGGAGCAACACCGGCTCTATCCACCTGACTCGGGGCACCTAAATAAGCACACCGGGTGCCGCTGAGTCCGCGACATTGTCGAGCCGACAGATGATGCCGCTGGCACTGACGGCGCGGGTGTTTGCACAGGTGATGAGACCTGCCGGGAAAGGGACGAAGCACGTGGGAACGCCAGAGACGAGCATTGCCGCATCGTGGCAATGTGAAGAGGAACGTCATGCAAAGAATGAAGGGAGTTCGCTCTATGTCAACTGAAGAGAACAAGGCTTTGATACGCCGTTTCTATGAAAAGGTTTTCAACGAGAAGAAGCCGGAAGCCCTCGATGAGTTCTACGCCCCGGATCACGTCGATCACACCCTCCCGCCTGGCCTGCCGACCAGCCCTGAAGGAACTAGACAAGCCATCGCCATGACCCTGACAGCTTTGCCCGATATGCACATCACCATTGAGGATATGATCGCGGAGGGAGACAGGGTGGTCACGCGCTTTACCACGCGTGGAACCCAGCAGGAAGCGTTTGGAAGTATCCCGCCCACCGGCAAGCGGGTGGCGGTCACGACCATCGAAATTACCCGCGTCGCAGGCGGCAAGATCGTGGAGGACTGGGGCCTTGATGACCGGCTGGGGATGCTGCAACAACTTGGTCTTCTCCCGGTGATGTAAAGGGGGGTATCCATCATGGGTGGTTTTGAGACGGGTGTTGCTCTGGATTGGAGCGGGAGCCGTCTTTCTAGTGGGGATTATCATGAGCGTGGGGGTGATCCCTGTTGTGGCAGTAGACCCACTTGCGGCACCCGAAACAGCTATCCCAGCTTTCTGGATCAACGTGATCGCTAACGTATTGGTTGGCACCATCATGCTTGTCGCAGTGCTGGGCCTGAACGCGAGGAGAGGTGTTGAAACCGCATTGCTTGGGCTTGCTGGGATCGGGGCATTCGTGTTGGGACTCTTCCTCCTGGACACCGCTTTTGCCTTTGTCAACGGGGGTTCTGCTCTGCAAAGCGTGACCGTTGCTCTCTTCGCATGTGCTGGAGCGGACATGTTGGCCGGGGTTCTGGCTGTCATTGAAACGGTATTGAGGGTGAGGTTGAGGGAGCGTGAACACTGGATAAACCTTACGTGAGGACGTGAGAAGGGATGATGTCGAAAAATCCCCGCCGTCCTGCTCCATCATCTCATCCAGAGAGGTTTCGAACACGCTCAAGGTTGATGATTTTAGCAGATGAGAGGTTAAGTTGTGACGAACAAACAACAGTATGGTAACAGGCAGATTCCCTATCCGAAACTGCGGCGTGCGCTGGCAATCACGCTTCGTTCACCCCGGCGCAAGCCGATGATCCATGGCCTCATGGAGGTCGATGTAACCAGAGCCTATACCTTTTTGCAGGAGCATAAAGCGAACACTGGAGAATCCCTATCCTTCACGGCGTTCATCATCGCCTGCCTGGCGCGAGCCGTCGAGGAGGACACGTCCGTGCAGGCGTATCGCAAGGGCGGGAAGCAGCTTGTTCTCTTTAATGACGTGGACGTGGCGACGGTCGTTGAGCGTGAGATAGCGGGACAAAAGCAGCCCATCGTCCTCATCGTCCGCGCCGCCAATACAAAGACCTTTCGCCAGGTACACCGGGAGATCAGGGCGGCGCAAGTAGAGGTGGTGGAGCAGTCGTGGCAGGGTCTCAAGGATTTTGGCTGGCTGCCGCTGGTGGTCTTCAGAGTCCTCTGGCCGCTCTTCTGGTGGCTGAAGAGTCGATATCCTTCTGTACAAAAGAAGTACGGGGGAACGGTGGGTGTCTCAGCAGTGGGGATGTTTGGCAAAGGGGCAGGCTGGGGCATTCCCATCAATGATCACACCGTTGATCTCACCGTGGGTGGCATCGCTGAGAAACCGGCAGTAGTGGACGGACAAATCGCCATTCGCCGCTTCCTCTGCCTGACGCTGAGCTTCAATCACGATCTCGTCGATGGCGCTCCTGCTGCTCGTTTTGTCGCACGTCTCAAAGAACTGATCGAAAGCGGCTACAGCCTCTGTGAAAGCAGAGAGGATCAGCAGAGAGTGGCTGACTGATTGCTGTATGCCTCCTTTGAGAGAAGCCGGGAGGGGGCGGAAAAGCAATGATGCTTCTCCGCCCCCTCCCGTTGCAGAAGCAAGGGGCTGTTCCCTCTCCTGTTGGAATCTCCATCAGTGCTTACCAGCAGGTGTGGCAGGAGCCGTGAGCAGAAGCGGTTCAGCTTCGACGATCCGGAAGGTGTGGGTGAGATGGGCCACTTTCCCTAACATGGCCCCGGCTCCGCAGTAGCGCTTTTCAGAAAGCTCAATGGCCCGCGCCACTGCCTGCTGCTGAAGATGACGGCCGGTTACGATATGCTCGACGGTGATGTCCACGAAGATCATGGGATGTTCTTCGGCACGAATCCCCTGCACCTGCACCTCGTAGGCGGTGACCTCCTGGCGTTTCTTGCGCAGAATCGAGATCACATCCATTCCGGTACAGCCTGCCAGCCCGACCAGGAACAGTTCTAGCGGGCGGAAACCCGTGTTTTGCCCTCCATCGGCTCGCGCTGCGTCAAGCGTGAGGCCATGCCCTGAACCCGCTTGGGCCTCGAAACGCATCCCTTCCACCAGGCATGCGCGTGCGCTCATTTTCTCTGCCATGTGGTTCTCCTTTCATGATTTGCTCAAACTGTGTTTCCCCTTCAGAAGGGATATCCAGGCAAAGGGAGGAAGTATCGTAGACTTCCCTTGCCTCTCATTCGTCTCCGGTTTTCTTCTGAACCAGCCTCGCGATAAGCGTGGCGATCACCGACGTGGTTGCAGCGAGATAGACAGAGAAGCCAGCCAGGGCAATAAAGCGCCTTTTCTCGGCGGGTAAAGCACGCCAGGACGCGATGATCCGCTCGATAGGGGTCGTAATCGTCTTCCAGCCCGTTGCTAGACGCTCGATAGCCTCCTCCGGTAATAGGATCATCTGTGGGAAGCTCCGCTTCTCCGATGGAATGGCCGTGGTGGAAGCTACTTCAGCCGTCGGTTGGATGGTTTGCTGACTCATGATGAACCTCCTTTCTGTGGTGAACGTTTTTTTTCAGCAAGAAGAGTATAGAACCCGATCATCACCAACTCCTCACAAAGGGGAGGAGGCATCTTGCAGTTACATCACAAATTCCAGGATGAGAGAGCAAAGCCTGGAAGTATTGAAGACGACGAGCTCTTTTGATGACCAGAAATTGGAGACGTGATTCTCCTGTGAGAACTGAGCGGCTGATTGTGATGGCATGGAGGGGTCAAGAGACTAGACTCCTTAGTGGAACAAGGTCATGCTCCATGGAGAGGATGAAAGGAGAATACGTTATGAAACACAAAGGAATACGGATCGCTCTCTTCGTGATCGAGGTCTTCGTTGGCCTGGGTGCAGTGCTAGGTGGTGTGGGTCTTCTTACAGGTGCGATACCATTCATGATCATGCCGGTTGAGCTTCTGCAAGGAACACCCTTCAATAGCTACATGATCCCCGGTCTGGTGCTTCTGGTAGTCGTTGCGGGAAGTTTTCTCTTCGCCGCAGCAACGATTCTGACGGGGTGAGAGGTGGGAGTGCTGGCCTCGGCTCTCGCCGGGCTGATCGTGATCGGCTTCGAGGCTGTTGAGGTACCGATTATTGACCGTTTTGCCAGTGCCTTGCCGACTGCTGTACCGCAACAGGCCCTCATGACAGTGTTGGGTTTGGCGTGCCTGGGCCTGGCTATCTCCCTGTGGATAGTCGAATATCAGGGCCGTAGCTTGCTTATCAAGCATGCTGGTCATCTATCATGATGTGGCTTGAGAAGTGGATCGAGGAACCGCTTCCCTGATCACACAAGCCTCCTTTTTCTCCAGACCAGAGGCCTTCTCACACGTCTCGTATGGCACAGCATTGACATGCCATGTAGATGGAAAGACGGTGCGGCGAACCATCTCCGGTCGGAGGACCGTCCTGCCGCGTGATCTCGTGGCTACTGATGCCAACGCCAGGGTCTGAACAGGATCAAACCACCCAGACCCACCAGGAACGCAGCGAACAGGGCCGCCAGCAGGGGACCAGGAATGTGAGGGGAAATATTGGGTTCCCAGGCCGTCCAGGAAGCCGCATGAGGAAGAAAAAGCGCAGCCGCACCCACGCCAGCCAGTAGGGCAACAAGCGTGCCTGCATAGCGCCACCCGCGTCCTGGAACCCGGCGGGTGACGCTTTTCTGCCAATCGGCGAGCAGCAGGCGAGGCACCCGCCAGATGTAGGCTCCCACATGCAGAGCCAACAACGGCAACCAACAGATGACACTGAGCGCGTGCAGACGCAACACCCACACGGACCACACATTGGTTGGGCCAAGCAAGGCGAGTGTCATGCCGCTTGTGACCAGACTCAGGCTCGCAAGCAGCAGCAATGGAGCCAGCAGGCGCATCTCCACACGTGGCGGACCTTTTTGGACAAACGCAGGCGATCCTGTATAGTAGTGCAGAAAACGATAGCCCGTGCTTCCTATTTTGACGAACAGAGGAAAGGTCAACAGCACTCCCACAAAAATATGGATGGGCATGAGCGCGTGCATCTTCGCCGCGATAATGATTTCCGCCCCAACCAGTACCAACGACACGCTCCCCAGCAGTGCAATCATCCGCTCATTCCCAACCACAGCGGCCTGCTGCTTCGCATCCCTTCTGACCTGTTCTAGAGGGCGCGTCGGCTCTTGATCAACAAAGAAATTCATGAGCATCTTCCTGAATATATGGTTGTTCCTTCACCACCTGCTTTCTCCCCTTCCACCTGTCTTATCAAACGTCCGCGAACAGAGAAAGGTATCGTGGCACCTTTTCGGGCTATCATTGGATAAACGGCTGGTGAACGAGCAAGAGCGCATCGATCGACAAGTACTCGTCTCTGTGCGGGGTGCCATCCAATTCCACGCGGTTCAGCAATGCTCACCCTTGGTGCCGATTGCTCAACTCCTCACCTCAAAACCGGGTCTTGTCATCTTATTTATCACTTCGTTCACACCGTTGTCAGGCTGGACTGGGAAGAAAGCAGATAGCCCACACCGGCTCTGGTGAGCAGAGAGTGCGGATGTGCCGGGTCAGCTTCCAGTTTGTGCCGCAGGCGGTTGATGTTGATCTGAAGCAGGTGGCTCTCACCCAGGTACTCGGTTCCCCAGACCTCCTCCAGGAGCTGACTCTGGAGGACGACCCGGTCGGCGTGCCTGGCCAGGCAGGCCAGCAGACGATACTCGATGGGGGTGAGGGCAATCTCCTCCCCGGCGCGCTTGACCAGATGCTGGGGGTAGTCGATGGTCACATCGCCAATCGTGGCGGTTGGCTGCAGGCTGCCAGCGGCCTCATCACCGTGCAGTTGAGCGCGCCTGAGGACGGCATGGACACGGGCGAGCAGTTCATCGATGCTGAAGGGTTTGGTCAGGTAGTCATCGGCTCCCAGGTCCAGGCCGCGGATTTTTTCCTGATCCTTTCCACGAGCCGTGACAATGATAATGGGAACCGTCGAAAAATCGCGTACCCGCTGACAAACCGTAAAGCCATCCATTTTCGGCATCATCACGTCGAGCAGCACCACATCAGGCGCAAAGTGTTCGATCTGCTCGAGGGCCTGTTGCCCGTCGCTCACCGCGATCACCCGATAGTCCTCAAATTCCAGGTTGCGAACGAGCAAACGCAGCAGTTGAGGGTCATCGTCGGCTACGAGAACCGTTGTCTTCTTCGCAGGCATCGTTTTCGTTCCTTTACTCTCTTCCTCTCGTAGGGAAGCGGGAGGTTTGCACGCTTTTTGATTCGAGTTTAGCACCTTCATAACACATCAGCATCACAAAAGTTGTCTCTGGTATCACAGTTCACTCACAGGCATTGCCCGATACGAACGTGAGGCACCAGCGCAGCGAGAGATGTTAGATCACTTTTCTCAACCGCCAGAAGCTGAAGAACAGCAGCGGGAGGGCTGGCAGGTACAGGAGAAGCAAGGCATTGAGTAGGTCGATCTGAAAGAAGTAAAAGAGGGCGATGGCGGCAAAGAACACCATGCGGCTGGGCCGCAGGATGCCCACAGAAGAGACGCGGAGCATCCGATGCAGCACCAGGAAGAGAGCCAGAGCGGTGTAGCTGTAAGCGAAGAGGACCGCCAGGGCGGGATGGAGCAGCCCCTTCCAGGCGAGTCCGGCCACGCAGAGTGCCACGACCGCGATATCGCAGCATACATCGGTGAAGGAGCCAGACGTTGTGTTCGTGTTGGTCAACCTGGCCTCGACGCCATCGAGGCCATCACAGATGACGGAGGCCACCAGCAGCCAGAAGGCGACCTCGAACTGGAACGGTGCCAGCAGGCAGAAGCCCAGACCAAAAAAGACAGAGGTATACGAGAGCATATCTGCACTGATGCCAAGATGGGAGAGCGCGAAGGCGACCGGAGCGAGCAGGTGCTGGCGAATCCTTTGCGAAGGGCCAAGTACCAGCATTTCCTCATCGCTGTAAATACTGCCTGCAGGCAGCGCCGGGGTAGGCTGATCCTCAGTGCATTGGTGCTGATCTGGACGTTCTTGAGTAATCATCGTACCTCCTCACCTGTTTCTCAGAAAGCCCGAATAGTAATTCGATTTCAATGAGACTGTACTCTACATGTATCACACTCACCTCACATCTATCGGCTTTATTGACTCACCACACTCACGAATCTGGCTATGTGACCTCGGCGAACTCGTCAATCGATCAGGCAGCTTTCCCTTCAAGATGCTTGATGTCGTATGAAAAAGGCTCCCTCCCGTATTTGAACTGGCCTCGTTATATAACCCGTGTAGCAGCATTCTCAGCCACCCCTTTTTGAGAGAGGTATGTGAGAGAGCAAGCGCGCTTTATGATGATTCTGTGACCGGCAAAGGCTACGCTATAGAAAGGAATGATCTCCTTGCTGAGGAGGAGTATGGTAAAAGGAGGAGAAGGATGTTTAAGTGTATCCTTGTGCCGTTAGATGGCTCAGCTCTTGCCGAGCAGGCGATACCCGTTGCCGCCCGGCTGGCCCGCGCCTCTGGCGGCTCGCTGGTTCTCTTGCGAGTCGCCGTGGTCCCCATTATCGAACGGCCTGATCTGACCCCGTCGCAGGAATATAACCAGCAGACAATCGAGGAAGGGCTGCGCGAGGCGATGACGTACCTGGAGCAGGTGGTCGGGCGAGCCGAACTGGTTGGAATGACCGTGGAGGCGGAAGCGCTGTTCGGTGCCATAGCCCCGACAATTCTCTCTGTGGCGCAGTCTTCCCACGTTGATCTGATCGTCATGAGCAGCCATGGCTATACCGGTTTCAAGCGCTGGGCGCTGGGCAGTGTGGCACAGAAGGTGGCACGCCATAGCCCCGTTCCCGTCCTCGTCCTGCGAGAGGGGGGAACGCTTCCGACCCAGGCTCAGGCAGCGGCTGGTTCTCTCAGGGTGCTGGTCCCTCTGGATGGGTCTGAACTGGCTGAAGCTGCCATTGAGCCAGCCGCTCAACTGGCGGAGGCGCTGGCTGCCCCTGAACAGGCCACTCTTCACCTGTTGCGCGTCGTAGCGGTTCCTTCGACCAGTGGGAAGTTCCGCGGCCAGGCCCACATTGATTTCGATACAGAGGTGAGAGCGCAGGCCAGAGAAGAGGCCGAAGTCTACTTGCAGGCTCTACTCAAGCTCTCCCCGGTAGCCGGGCTGGCAACACAGAGGATCGCAGTTACGACCGAGGCGGTCGTCAACGACGATGTGGCGCAGGCTATTATCCAGGCGGCAGAACATGACGCGCAGGCGGCGGGAGCAGCAGTCTCCGGTGAGTCTGGCATCATAGTGATGGCTACACATGGTCGCGGCGGTATTGACCGCTGGGCTTTGGGCAGCAAGACGGAGCGCGTCCTGGGTGCCTGTAAGGTCCCGCTGCTGATTGTCAGACCACAGCATGAGAAAGGCAAACCTGCTTCCAGCAGTGGAGAACCTGCCTGGGATGAAGCAGAGGATGCCGAAGTGATGATCGTTGTTGAGAAGACCTGGATCGAGTCTTAGGCTGAAACAGACCGGGCCGGGAAGTTGCCAGACTCTGGCAGTTTGTGAGCTTCTATGCAATGCAGGCTTTCCGGCCCGGGTGAGTACGTGGAGGGTTATTGATGTCTCTCCCTCATATCATTGTCATCGGCGCTGGCTCGACTGGCTCGGCAACTGCCCATGATCTGGCGCTGCGCGGTCTGCGCGTGACCGTCATCGAGCGCGGGGAAGTGGCTTCAGGAACGACAGGGCGCAATCACTGCCTGCTTCACTCTGGCGCTCGCTATTGTGTGACAGATCAGGAGTCCGCGAAGGAATGTATCGCGGAGAACATGACCCTGAGAAAGATCATGCCCGATTTGCTCGAACTCAATGATGGCCTTTTCGTCGCGCTCACTGAAGCCGACCTCGCCTTCAAAGAGCCATTTCTCGCAGGGTGCGCGGCCTGTCAGATTGCCGCCCGTGAAATCCCCATCAAGCAGGCGCTCAAGATCGAACCACTCCTTAATCCAGGCGCACTTGCCGCCGTGCAGATTCCCGATGGCGTCTTCGAGCCGTTTCGCTTCTGCCTCGCCTTTCTAGCCACCGCCCGGCTCAACGGGGCCGTTGTTCGCAGGTATACCGAGGTCACTGATCTGCTCTGCTCAGGCAAGAGCGTGACGGGCGTGAAGGTTCGGGATTACCGCACGGGCAAGACCGAAACCCTCGGAGCCGACCTGGTAGTCAATGCCGCCGGTCCCTGGGCGGAGGTCGTCGCTGCGATGGCGGGGGTGGGCGTTCCGGTCTTGCCGACCGCCGGTGTCATGGTCACACTCGACTACCGGCTCAATAACATGGTTTTGAACCGTCTCAATAAGCCCTCCGACGGAGATATCGTGGTGCCGCAGCGTGCCACCTCGACCATCGGCACGACCTCCTGGACAGTCGAGGACCCGGACTTGATCGAGATTCCCCCGGAACATGTTGCCCGAATGATGACCCAGGGCCAACAACTGCTGCCTGTCATCAGCAAGGTACCCACCCGCGCCAAAATGGCCGTCGCCCGCCCGCTGATTCACAAAGGAGATGGGGATGGTCGCGTTCTGAGCCGCACCTTCGAGTGTTTCGATCATCGCTCTGACGGAGTGGATGGCTTCGTCACCATCTCCGGCGGCAAGACGACCTCGTCACGGGCGATGGCCGAACATGTCAGCGATCTTGTATGCCAGAAGCTTGGCAGCAGCGCGCCGTGTCGTACCCGCGATGTGCCGCTGGCTTCGTATCGTCTGTTCTTCCAGTGAGGTAGACCATGCTTGATGTTACCCTGGAAATCTTCCGCTATAAGCCGGGTGAGGAGCCGCATTATGATACCTTCGCGGTACAGGTCGCCGAGACGGCCTATGTGATCGACGCCCTTGATGAGGCGTGGGCGCTTTACGATCACAGCCTCACCTTTCGTCATGCCTGCCACCATTCTTCCTGTGGCTCGTGCGCGCTGCGCATCAATGGCATCGAAAAGCTGGCCTGCATCACCCGCATGACTGACGTCTGGGATGGCGTTCATCCCATCCGCCTCGACCCGCTGCGCAACTTTCCTATTGTGAGTGACCTGGTGGTGGATGTGAGCGGCTTTTTCCAGCGTATGTCTGCCTCACACATGCAGATCACTCGTGACGCCGAGCCGATTCTGCCGGTGAGCGTCGATAAGCCTGCCCTGGGCGTGCAAGCTGAAGCGATCTCACTGCCTGAAAACCTGACGCGCTTCAATCGCTTTGAGAACTGCATCGAGTGCGGCATCTGCATGAGCGCTTGCCCGACGATGGCCACCGATGAGAAGTTCTTTGGCCCGGCTGGCCTGGCCGCCATTTATCGAGCGTGCCAGCAGACCGATGATCCGACTGAGACCGCGCACCTGCTGGCGCTGGCCGATGGAGAACACGGCGTCTGGCGCTGCCACAGCGCCTTTGAATGCATAGAAGCCTGTCCCCAGGCCGTTGATCCGGCGGGCAAGATCATGGCGCTGCGCCAGGAATTGATCGCCCGGCGGTTTAAGAAGTCAGGGAGGTAGGAGCGATGGAACCTTTCAAGCATCCCGGATTCTATCGAGTGGGCCGCTGGTTCGACCTGCGACGGCGGAAAGCTGGCATGTGGGCCTATGCCCTCAATCGCATCACAGGCATCGGGCTGGTGGTCTATCTCTACCTGCACCTGGTCGTGTTAAGCCTGTTGTTGGGCGGTCCTGGCTCCTGGAATGCCTTTGTCTCGCTGGCGCGTTCGCCCCTTGTCCTGGTACTCGATGTTATCCTGTTTGCCGGTGCGCTCATTCATGGCCTCAACGGCGTGCGTGTGGCGCTGACCAGTTTCTCCAGAGGAGTGCGCGTACAAAAGGGCTTCTTCAGCGTCGTGATGGTTGTGACCGTCGTCACGCTGGCTTTTGTGGCGCTCAAGGTTTTTGGAGGCTAAAAAGATGGACAATCCATTCGCACAGGAGCCGAGAGCAAGTTCAAGCTGGCTCTGGCAGGTCATTACCGGAATCGGGCTGCTGTTCTTGCTCGGTCTGCATCTTGTCGCGCAACACTTTCTCGTCAAAGGGGGGCTGCGGGATTACGCGGAGGTGGTGACCTATCTGCGCAATCCCCTTGTGCTTGTGCTTGAGGTGCTGTTTCTGGTCTGTGTCACGACACACGCTATGCTCGGTGTGCGAGCAATTCTGCAGGATTTCGGGCTTTCTGCTCGCGTCGAGCAACGGCTGAGCCGGGGACTCACCGGGGTGGGAATACTGACGGTTGCCTATAGCCTGCTGCTGCTCTGGGTTATCATTCACTGAAGGGGAAGGGAGAATGGCTATGCAGAAAACAAACAAATCTCACCAGAAGGTTGAAGCGCATGACAGCCCGTTTATCGAAACGACGCCTCCTCCCTTGCATCATGAGTGGCCATTGCTGGGTCGAGCATTGTATCTGCTCGAACTGGAACTCTCGGATATTCCGGTCGCAGGCGGGCAAGGACTGAGCGGGCGGAAAGAAAGGGAAATACAGGAGGCGCTGCGCAGTACGATCATGGCCCAGTTATACGCGGATGAGGGCAGCCATTCCCGTGATAGCCGGTACCTGGCGTTCTTATCGCTCAAAGCGGGTAGGGGAGGAGTCATCGTCGGCAATCCCTACGCCCTGAGTGATGATGGCAAGCCGCGAGAAATGCCTTACACGGGCCTGGAAGGCTACTATGCAGGCTCGCAAAGCACGGCTGAGCTTCCTGGCATGACGGCGCGGGAGATTCTGCTGGAAGAGGCCAGCGTCGGGGTAGAACTGCTTAAACACTTGAAAAGACAGGCGATTGACGATTACTCCTGGGCCAGCTTCGCGCATTTACAACACGTCCTGGCGGAAGACAATCCCGACCCGGAAGCAATGAGGACGTTGCAACTGTACTGGAGTACGATTGTCAAACGCTTTCACGTCCGAATCTATCACAATCCTGAATTTGCCTTGACCTTGCCTGAGCGCATCAGGCAGGTGGAGCGGGAGATAGGGGAAAGCGCGGGAAGCACAGAAGAGGAGAGGCGAGTGAAAAAAGATGCCGAAGCTCGCTTTGCCCGTCTCAAAGAGGAACTCAACAGCATGAGCGAGGTGGAGCAAGAGCGACAATGGCAGGAAACGAAGCGCAGAGAGTGTATCCGGGCGCAGAGACTGGCAGCCTTTCATCGTTTTCGTGAGGAAACATACCGCTTGCTCGACGAATCAGGCCAGGGACACTATGCTATCGGCATTCAAGACACCTCGCTGGAGCAGGCAACGGTTGTGGAAACCGTGACTCTGCCAACAATCCCGGACAGAAAGACCTATCCCAGGGTAGATGTCCATTTCACGCCGGAGCAATATGAAGGGTACCTGTTTCTTACGAAACTTGGAGAACTCGGCGGTGATCCGCTTGCCAGAAGTGTTGCCGCTCTTCCGCAGAAGATAGCAGACCTGTGGTGAAAGTTGTACAGCCGATCATGCCTTCGGACTCAGCCCCGGCACATCGAGCGGATACGGTTCGACCCCACGGTAGGCTGCTGCGTCTTAGCCCCCCAGCGTGCCACCAACACGGCCTTGATGGTGTGCAGGCGGTTCTCGGCCTGGTCGAAGACGATAGGGGCTCTCGATTCGAACACCTCGTCGGTGACCTCAAGGGCCTCCAGACCATACTGCTCGTACATCTGCTTGCCAACTAAAGCCGCTGCGCGTGCGTGTGGAGTCCTTCTCAAAGATGAGGGCAAGCTGCTTGCCGCGCAGACGTTGGACCTCGGTTCCCGCATATTTGGCCGCTTTCAGCTCGGTCGCCAGTTGCAGCAGGAAACGGATTTCTTCGGAAGTGAAGTCGTCCAGCTTCAGAAAATGTCGATTTCTCAGGTTCAAAGCCATCTTTCTCTCTCCTTCAGTGTTCTGCGCCTTCTCCAGGCGTTGCTCTTCACGCCGGGTCGCGCAGGAGCGGGCAGGACATACAGTGGCTGCCACCACGACCGCGGCCCAGTTCCGATCCGGGGATGCTGATGACCTCGATACCCGCTTTGCGCAGCCGGGTATTGGTATCATCGTTGCGCTCGTATGCCATCACCACGCCAGGCTCAAGGGCCAGCACATTGTTGCCGTCCTCCCACTGTTCCCGTGCCGCTTCAAACTCATCGCCGCCCGTCGGTACCTGTCGCAGGTGCTTGAGTCCCAGGGCTGCCGCGACGACCTCCACAAAGGGAACCTCCTCCTGGGTGACCGCGATGTCCGTTTCCGTCTTTCCCGGTCGGATGGTGAAGGTCTGGATGCGGTCGACCACCGGGGCGTAGACGGTGACCAGGTCGCGGTCGCAGAAGGTGAAGACGGTATCCAGGTGCATATGGGCGCGGTCCTTTGGGAGTCGGGCCGCAATCACGCGCTGCGCGCCGCCCCTGGCGAAAAGGTTGCGGGCGATTTGTCCCACGGCCTGGGGTGTGGTGCGCTCGCCCATACCAATGAGCACGGTCTCGTTGCCGATGGCCATTACGTCTCCCCCCTCGATGTGGGCCTTGCCGTGATCCTGATCGATGTCCTCGCCATACCAGATCTCAAAGATTGCCTCTTGAAACGCGGGGTGGAACCGGTAAATGGCGGCGATGTTGAGCGTTTCCTGCCGACGGGCGGGCCAGTACATGGGGTTGAGCGTCACCCCGTTGTAGACCCAGCAGCTGGTATCGCGAGTGAACAGTTGATTGGGCAGGGGAAGGAGGACGAAATCATTGGGTTGGGCGACCATCATCTCCATGGCCTGGAAATCGGAGGGCAATTCCCGAAAGGTGAGGCCACCGATGAGATAGGTTGCCAGCATATCGGGCGGCATTTCGCCGAGCCAGGCACGGAGTTCCTGGCTCAGGGTCACGCCCAGTTCGTTTGGCGTGACCTTGCGATCCAGTACCCACTGCCGCGCCCGCGGATCGCGCATGGTCTCGGCCAGCAGGTCATGCACCAGCAGCACCTCGATGCCGCGCGAACGCATCTGATCGACGAAGACATCGTGTTCCCAGCGCGCCTTCTTGACCCAGAGGACATCGTCGAAGAGCAACTCCTGGAAATTCGAGGGGGTCAGGCGTTTCAAGCTCAGGTCTGGTCGATGCACCAGTACCTTGCGCAACCTTCCCACTTCCGAGTAAACGCCATAGAGGGTCATAAGAATCACCACCTTCATTATTAGGCAGATGGCTACTCTTGCGGAGAGGCTGCGAGCCGCTCCTGATCGTCAAGCTGTTGCTGGCAGACGATATCGCGAGCCGCCCAGGGAAGAGTGAGCAGGCGTTTCTCTGGAATCGGTTGCCCGCACTGGACGCAGAGGCCGTAGGTTCCCTGCTCGATGCGCCCCAGCGCCCCTTCCACCTCTGCCAGCAGCTTCTGCTGGTTGACCCGTACGAACCACTCGTCCTGCCTCTCGTTGACATCGAGGGCCACCTCTTCCCGGTCTGTGGGGTCACGATTGGCTTCCTCCTGCTTCCCGGACGAAGGCGTGTCCTCTGCCAGTTCCTCCAGGCTCTCGCGCAATTCGGTCCGCCTGGCTTCGAGCAGCACTTTTATACGTGCGAGATCGATACTCATTTCCTACCTCCTCTGGTTTCTCTGGTTCTGTCTCTTGAACCGAACAACCGTCATACAGGGTTTCGGGAAGAGGTGCGGCATTGCATTTTAGACATAATTCTCCTGGCCTTCGCCATCGAAGGCCAGGCCAGGAAAAAAGCCTATCCACTCCCCCTCCCGGCTCATTCCAGGATCAACGCCAGATTCGCCCCGTGCAGGTCGGCACCGGTCAAATCGGTTCCGCGCAAGTCGGCGTCGGTGAGGTCGGCATAGCGCAGGTTTGCTTCCCGCAGGATGGCCTGCGAGAGGTTGGCCTCGTGCAGGTCTGCCCCGTGTGCGTCCGCCCCGCTGAGATCGGCTCCCCCGAGTTGCGCCTGAAAGAGGATGGCCCCGTGGAGCCAGGCAGCCCGCAGATCAGCGGCGCGCAGATTGGCCCGCGTCAGGTCGGCGTCCGAGAGACGGACGCCGCTTAGATGGGTGTTCGACAATTCAGCTTCGCGAAGGCTGGCCCCGGAAAGATCGGCATCGCTCAGGTCGGCACCGTGCAAATTGACCCCGGAAAGGTCGGCAGCACCCAGGTCGGCTCGTGAGAGATTGGCTTCCTCCAGGTTTGCCCCGACGAGGTCTGCCCCGTACAGATCAGGCCTGATAGCTCCATGCTCCTGCCGCCAGCGATTCCAGGCGTCCACTCCTGATTGGAGCAGGTCAAGCTGTTGTTGGTTTGCCATAGGACAGACCTCCCTTTCTCCGCTCCTGCTTTAGCGAGGCCGCGGGCGCACGATGAGCATCGGCAGATGCGTCCCTTTAAGCACCCGCTCGGTGATGCTGCCCACCATCCAGCGTTGGATTCCTCCTCGCCCGTGCGTGGACATGGCTATCAGGTCGCAGCCTCTGGCTTCTCCTGGCACGCTTTCCTCGCTCCGGGCCTCCGCCGTCTCGATCAAAGCCCCGGCAACATCATTGTCCAGGCCAACCGAGCAGGTAATGGCGAGGAACGCCTCCGGGTGATGTTGCTGCAAGTGGGCTTTCACTGTCGCCAGGTAGGCTCTGGCACGCCCGATCTTCTGCTCGTTCAGCTCGCTGAGTCTTCCCTGCGCCTCTGATGCCGGGAAGACCTTCACCACCTGCATGAGATGGATGGCCGCCGGAGCGGGAGCCGAAAGCGCCAGCACCAGATCCATCGTCGGCTCAAGCACCGCTTCGGCCAGTTCAGAACCGTCCAGGGAGACAAAGGCGCGGGTGAGGCGACCGCAGGTATCGGGCAGTGGCGAGCAAAGCTCGGTGCCTGTCTGGCGCAGCACCAGGACAGGGAGCGTACTCTCGTGCGTCAGGGTGTATGCTACGCTGCCCAGCACCCAGCGGGTGAGGCCCGTGCGTCCGTGACTGCACAGCACGATCAGGTCGACTGCGTACTGCTGAGCGACAGCGAGCAACTGCTGAGTTGGCAAGCCATAGAGGGCTTCTGTCTTCGTTTCAACGCCTGAGAGGACCTCTGAGGCCGCTACCGCTTTGAGGTAATTCTCCGCTTCTTTCAGTTCCGCCTCGATCAGCTCTCTGGTCACGAGGGGAACAGGAGCCATGCTGCTTGCATAATCAAGCGGTGGACTGATCACCTGGACCAAGAGGACGCGGCCTTTTGATGCCCGCGCTATGCGGGCCGCTGCCGGTAAGGCCCGCTCGGCCCGCGAGCAGCCGTCCAGGGGAACCAGAATGTTTTTCAACACGAGCTTGCTCCTTTCCCAATCACCACTGCGCGGGCAGTTCCTCGGGCGGGAAAAGCTCTTGCACTGGAACAACTCCGCGCAGTTCGTCACGATACTGCTCTAACCAGTTCAGCAATTCGCGGGCCTGCTCCACACTGAGGGCAACCGTCTGATGCCGGTCGTCGGTGATGTAGTAAGTGGTTTCCTCGACGACGGGAAACTCCACTTTTTCAAAGTATGTCATCTGCTCTCTCACTTTCTGACTCTCGCGCAACAGGGACTCTCCCTGCGTTTTCCGGTCAAGCCCCACTCTAACCCTTGCACCTCCCGATAAGCCGGGCGAGGGCAACCTCTTCCACCCAGCCTGTACCTCTTTTGATACTGTATATCTCCCAGCTTACATTGGAGTCACAGAGTGACACAGAGAAATCACAGTGAGTACACAGGTGTTATGCAGGCCGTTGTGAAAGCATGAAATCCCTCTTGCCCTTTAAGACTCGACCGGTTTCCAGCCCTGCGCTCTGATTATTTATTTCTGATTATTTATTAAGGAATGTGAGGGCATTGTGAGCCTATCCTGTTGAAACGTGAGGAAGCAGAGAGAGCTTTCAGCTATGCTTTCCCCGGTGAGAGAGGAAGGCCCCTCCCGTCGTCTTTCAACAGTAGGTTTTTTAGGAGGAAGGAAACGACAAGACGAACCAATCTGATA
>DASTKE010000335.1:0-14983 GCA_035716105.1 Ktedonobacteraceae bacterium
ACAGTGATGGCGGTCGAAAGCAACCCCTGGTTGGCCCGGCACAGCATCTCCTCCATCTGCTCTGGCGAGGTAGTTAAAAACACGCGAATCTGCTCTCTGGGCATACATCGATACATTTTCAGCAAGCCAAACACTTGATGAAGCGAGGTGAGCGGGACTGACTTCCAACGCCAGGTGGCTGACTGGCTACCTCGCAAGGCAATTCGATAGTAGATCATACATTGAGTACCTTTTCAATATAGCGGCGAACGATGACTTTGTTACCTTCTTATGACATGAGCAGATTTTTCTTATTGGCGACGTTTTTTCGTGTTTTTCCAACTTGCTTGTTCATTACTTCTCTGGCACACCTTTTCCTACTACTCATCAAGACGATATATGCAAGCGCTTTTAGGAGATAGAATGGATGCACTTCTACAAGTTCGAAAAACGGCGAGAAGCATGAAAGATGGCTGGAACTGTCATGACAGTTCCAGCCATCTTTCATGCTTCTCGCCGTGAGGTGAGCTTATCGTTCCACCTGGGGAGCTTGAACGCTGTTCTCTCCTTCGACGATGAAGATGGTACGTTCACAGATATTGGAAGCGTGATCGCCAACTCGTTCTAACTTGTGCGCGATCCAGAGCAAGTAGGTTGCTCGTTGCAGGATTAGCGAGTCGTTTTGGAGGGCCGGAATAGCCCTGGCTCCCGCCATCATGGTCATCAAATCGTGGCGTACCAGGTGATAGCGCACGTCAACGACATCGTCCTCTGTCCAGATCGAACGAGAGGCAGCAGCATCACGGTTGGCAAATGCCTGCATTGTTTTCTGAAAGACTTGTCGCGCCTCCTGACCGAGTTTGAGAAGACTGCGCAGAATGGAGCCTTCCGTGATCTCTCTATCCTCGTTGGCCGCGTGAATCCTGGCAGCATTCGGGCCTCCCGGCGCGGTGATGCTCTGGGCATTGCTTCGTAGGGGAGTCATGCGGAGAATGATCTGGGCGATTCCTGCCGCTCCATCGCCTGTGCGTTCGAGATCACCGGCAATGGAGAGCGCAGAAGTCAGGAAGCGAAGATCGCGGCCTCCGAGGGGTTGTTGGAGTGTGAGCAGGCGAATGGCGTGTTCCTCGACGGCTACGCGCAAGCTATCTATGAGGCTGTCCGCCTCAATGACCCTTCCGGCCTCGGCAAGGTCGCCAGTTTCTAGTGATTGTAGCGCTTTACCCAGAGCATTATCTACCAGCGAGCCTAGTTCTATGATCTGGTCATTCAGTTCTTGTAGCTCTTGATCTAGAATAGTTCGTGCCATCTCAGATCTCTCTTTCGCCCCTGCCATACAATTGTCGCAGGCATGATTTTCCGTCAAGGTAATGCGGTTAAACTTTTCTCGTCTATAATCTACCACTGTTCCGTTAAGAACACCTTACGGGCCTGTTAATAGAGGGTTAAGAAATAAATCGTAGAAAGCATAGGAAGTCAGGAGGGAGCTATCAAAGAAAATTGCTTGCCCTGAAAGACATAGACCATACATTTTTGATTACCTGGTTGGATTTCATATAGCCATTGGCTATTCAACCGCAGGCCAAAAGTACTACACACACACAACCACAAAAGCCAGAACACATTCCTCGATAACGCCTGAGAAGGCGTTTCAAGCAACTATTGAGACGGTATTGCGAGAAGTTGTGGTTTTTGGGTATGTGCTGTAATAAGCATTACTCAGTAACACTAAAGTGTTCTCTGTTGCGTATGAGCAAGAGAGAACACAATGTTTTTCTCACTCATATCTCGGCATGAGGACGTGAGGATAGGATCTCTTTAGAGGGTGGTATCGCGAAGTGAAAGATTCTCGGCTCTCGCCTGGTAGGCAATTGATTTTGAACGTGCTCTGGTTCTCCTTGAATGCGCAATCAGCGGCGCTCTTACCCATTGTTATTCCCGCGCAAATCGTGCTGTTTATCTCCTCAACTCAGATAGGAAGCGCGCAACAGGTGGCATTTCTAAGCTGGCTTATGCTGGCAGCCGCCGCCATTTCGTTGTTTCTGCCTCCTATTGTCGGTATGCTCTCCGATCAGACCATCGGTGGTATTGGACGCCGACGTCCGTACATCGCTATCGGCGGTTTGTTGTTGGTGATGAGCACGCCACTGCTGGTCGATGCCAGGAATATGATGCTCTTTCTTGGGGGATTGCTGCTGTTATTGGTGGGAAAAAATATCCTCACCCCCGCCTACCAGAGTTTGATGCCGGACTGCGTACACGTGAAGCAGCGAGGAGAAACTGCTGGCTATATAGGTGGCATGACTATTCTGGGAAATGTCGTTGGACTCGGTCTGGCAGTATGGTTACTTGGTAGTTTGAACGCACACGCGCTGAATTTGAGTATGATTCGCGTACACAGCGGTACCTATTACGTCATAACAGCATTTTTCGTGCTTGTAGGCTTGCTGGTGACGGTTTTTGGTGTGCATGAGATACCCCTGCTGGCAGGCAGACAAGAGCGTTCTCAGCAACAGAGAGTATCTCAACCCCTGTTTGTTCACCGTTTGCTGCATGAATTGATAACCCCCTGGCGCAGCTCCGATTTCACTATCGTTTTCCTGGCGCGAGCGTCTCTTATGCTCGGCCTGTCACTATTCATGACGTATATCGAATATTATTTTGCGCGAGTACAACATGTCGCTAATTTCGTGCAGGTAACAGGTACAGTAGCGGCACTGGCGTTGGGTGGCGCGGTCGTCAGTGGAGTAGTATTCGGTGTATTGTCGGATCGCTTCAAGCGACGCGCTCCAGTGGTTTGTATGGCAACCTTGTTTATGTGCGCCGCTTCGCTCACATTCGTGATCTTTCCAAATGACCTCATGACCTTGCTCTGGCCGCTAGGGGTCGTGTTTGGTTTAGGATATGGCTCATATACAAGCGTGGACTGGGCATTAACTATAGATGTGCTGCCTTCAGTAGAGGGCGCGGGAAGAGATCTGGGAATATGGAACGCTTCGGCAACACTACCTGCCATCGCGGCCCCGCTGCTGGGCAATTCAGTGATTACTATGGCTGCTGGGGCCGGGCAGATCGCTACAGGCTACCAGTTGGTCTTTGCCATAGCCGCTTTTTTCTTCCTGCTCGCCGCCGTGAGTGTGCTGTTCGTCAGAAAGTAGACGACAGAGCAACGCCATACCCGCACCGGAATAGAGCAACACGTTGCCAACGTGATATAATGATGTCAGAAATCTATATCCAACAAGAGGAGAGGTCACATCTGAGAGCACAAGAGGCATCCTGGGACACCATCGAGGTCATGCAACCTGGGGAAAAGTTTTTGCTGTTCCACCCGGCAAGAAATGGCACGACCATCCGGTACACGGATAACGGAGCCTTCGCGGGCATAAAATCGGGCATACGATTAAAAACCTCTTTTCTTCCCAACCCACTGAATATCTCTATCGCTACCGCTCCCTACATCATGGAGCGGTTCAAAGTAATTACTCCCTTTGAGCGCAGTCAGGGGTATCCCCTCGACGCGGAAGACCTCTCTTTGCGCAGCAGGAGATCGAAGGTCAGCAGAATGAAGTGCGAACTGGCCCAGCCAATCGAGGGCCTCTACCTCTTTGTCTTCGCTGCTGACGAAGATCAACCCTTTCACGGCATGATACAGGAATTGTTGGAGGAGGGAGCGTATACGCTTTCAAGTGGCAGCATTTCCTTGCTCCACCAACTCTACTTGACACTGACATTCCCGAACGGCTCGTCCTTTACCGCCAGAGCACTGCCCAACACAAACCGGCTTGGCTTGCTATTCAACACCTTCTTCCCATCAGACACAGGGCCGCTGCCCGTGGAGCAGGCTCTACCTGCGACGAAATCCCCGGTGAATCTGGAAGAGGGACTCAGGTTGCTGCTGCCATTCAACCTCGAAATGGTACAGGCCGTGCAGGCAAGGTTTCTTGTTCTCCCCGACAAGGCGACGCAAGAAACATTCTCTGATACAATCTAAACCAACAACCAGAAGTTCGTATTCTTACCTGAAGCATGAGATAGGAGAATTTGTTATATGTCCTCACTACTCGTTCAGCACGCTGCGCTCGTCGTATCAATGGATGATACCGATACACGCTGGGAAGACGGCGGAATTTACGTAGAGGAAAATGTAATCCAGCAGATCGGGTCAACGGCCCAACTACCACAACAGGCAGATCACATGATAGATGCACGGAATATGATTATTCTCCCTGGTCTGGTCAATACCCATCATCACTTTTATCAGACGCTTACCCGTAACCTTCCTACCGCGCAGGATGCCGATTTGTTTCACTGGTTGCGTATCCATTATCCTATCTGGGCAGGTCTCACCCCCGAAGCCATATACGTGAGCACAAAAACAGCCATTGCCGAGCTCATGCTTTCCGGCTGTACTACGTCAAGCGATCATTGCTATATCTGGCCGAATGGCGCTCGCATCGACGATCAGATTCAGGCGGCGGCAGAGATGCACTTTCGCTTCCACGCGGCTCGCGGCTCCATGTCGGTAGGTGAGACCAAAGGCGGACTGCCACCTGATAATGTAGTGGAGGACGAAGACGCTATCCTGCGCGACTCACAGCGAGTCATTGAGCAGTACCATGATGCCGACCGCTACGCTATGCTGCGTATTGTGATTGCACCCTGTTCGCCTTTCTCGGTATCCCCCGATTTAATGCGCCAGAGCGCGGAACTCGCACGGACTTATGGTGTCCACCTGCATACGCATCTAGCCGAGACGCGAGACGAAGCCGAATATTGCCAGGCAACCTTTGGCCGCACGCCGGTTGAGTTGGCGGAAGACCTGGGATGGATGGGTGCGGATGTCTGGCACGCGCACATGGTCCATCCTGGCGAGGATGAGGTACGCCGCCTGGGACAGACACGTACCGGCGTCGCGCACTGCCCAGGCTCAAATATGCGACTCGCATCAGGAATCGCACCGGTGGGAGCGCTACGCGAGGCAGGCGCACGGGTTGGCCTCGGCGTTGATGGCTCGGCGTCCAACGATGGTTCGCACATGCTGGCCGAGGCCCGGCAGGCATTGCTGCTGCACCGTGTGATGGGCAACCCGGCGGCAATGAGTGCGCAGGAAGCGCTCTGGCTGGCAACGAGAGGTGGAGCAGCAGTACTGGGACGCGACGATATTGGCTTCCTCGCACCCGGCATGGCCGCTGACTTCATTGGCTATCGCCTCGATACGTTGGGTCTGGCTGGCGGCTCTGTTCACGACCCACTTGCCTCGCTCGTCTTTTGCCATCCGCCAGAGGTTGACTTAAGCGTCATCAACGGACGTGTGCGCGTCCAGGAACACACCCTGCTCGATGTTGACCTACCTACACTTATCCAACATCACAACACTGTTGCCCACAAGCTTGTGCGAGGAGAACTTCAGTAGCTTCTCTCTACTGTCATGGTAGATAATAACGCTGTCCTGCAATCTCACCCGTGAGTGAGATTGCAGGACAGCGTTTACACTTTGGTCCTTTGTTAGACGAGCACGGCGGCTGTTACCGAGTAGATCGACGGCAGGAAATCAGCAATCAAATGCCAGCTACCACCCTGGTCATGGCTGGCGAACAATTGACCAGTGTTGGTACCAACATAGATGCCGCAGGGATCCAGCGTGTCGGTACACATCGCCTGGCGCAGCACTCCGAGTCGCACCCCATCTCCGACTGGCAAGCCCTCCGTCAGCGGCTCCCAGGAAGCACCGGCGTCTCTTGTGCGGTAGACGGTGAACTGGCTTCCTACATTATTGCGAGCAGCAGGGTCTTCAACCACGGTAAAAACGGTGTCAGGGTGATGAACGTCGAGCGCGATGGGAAAACCAAACTCCGAAGGAAGATCCTGCTGGATATCAATCCAATCTTCACCAGCATTGAGGCTCTTGTAGATGCCGCAGTGGTTCTGCTGGTACAGCGTATCAGGCTGCGTGGGATGCTGTATCACGTGGTGAATACACTGACCAAATTCGGGATATATGTCAGGCAGGAAACTGGCTCGCGTGTTCTTGTTGGCGAACACCCAGCTTTTGCCGCCATCGTCTGTTCGCATACAGCCTACAGCCGAGATGCCAATCCACATCCTGCTGGCATTCGAGGGATCAGCAATAATGGAGTGTAGGCAAAGGCCACCAGCTCCTGGTTCCCAACGCGGTCGCGTGGGATGGGAGTTGAGCGCCTCATTGATGACCCAGGTGTTGCCATCGTCGGTGCTCACCCACAGGCTGGCGGGGTCAACACCCGCGTAAACAACGCCGGGTTCGCTCTGCCTGCCAGGTTCGATGACCCAGATGTTGGTAAGCTTCTGATCACTGCCCTGGGGAAACTGGATACCTTGCTCCGGCTCCTGCCACGTCTCGCCAAAGTCGTCGCTATAGCGCAGAAACGTGCCGAAGAAGTCTCCGTTGTCAGCGGCAAAGAGGCGATACCCCTTGCGCTGGTCGAGCACGGCAGAGAAGACGCGACTGGCGCGAAGAGATGTGGCTTCAACGTTCCAGTTCTCACGGTCGCGAGAGGTCAAGAGGAATAAACCGCGTTTGGTACCAACCAGTACCAGTATTGTGCCTGGCCTATACGTTTGCTGGTGAGCCATACATGTACCTCCTCAAAACATAACTAAACTGAAAGAAGCGTATTCCGCGATTAGCCACCGGCTACAGACTGCATGATGCGCAACGTTGTCCCATCGGTGACGAGGGTATCGAGTCCGCGGAGATAGCGGATGTTTTCTTTATCCAGGAAGACATTCACGAAGGCGCGCAAATCGCCCGTTTCGTAGCAAAGGTGAAACCGCAAGCCAGGATAGACTTGCTCAAGCGCATCGATAATCTCGCGCACTGTGCGCCCGGAAGCTGTTACGGTTCTGTGATTGCCTACTTTCGTACGCAGCGCGTCAGGGAAGTTCACAGTAACAACAGGAAATGTATCCGTCGATTCCACAATTGCCTCGCAAAGCAGTAACTATCTCATTCGCGAAAGAACATTTTTTCTACCAGGGTATGAACTAAGTATAAGAGATAATGAGAAGATATGCAAGAGGTCGTGACCATCAGGCGAAAAGGCGAAAAACACAACTGGCAAAATGCATGGTATACATGGTATACTTGGAATATGCCAGTGACCTTGAGTTCGACCAGTTCGACAAGGAGGCCCCTCGTGGAGCAGAAGCCGCGTGCTCGATATGATGAGTTTGCTGAACAATTTACGTCCGTTTTGTATGAACATTGGTCCGATATTCTCCAGATCATCAATCGTCAATCTCCCCGCGTTGCCGCGCTCCTCCGGGTGGCGACTCCATGCGGCCTGAAGCGTGAGAACGGCACCTGGCGGATTCAACTGTTAATCAAGCGCGTGGTTCAGCAGGATAAGCTGCGCCAACCCCGCGATAACGAAATAGTAGCCCAGGCGATACGGTTATGGGCGCACTCGGCGGCGCAGCTCAAGTTGCCTCGCGTGACTGTCGAGTTCGAACCGTAATGCGTATCGCTTCGGCCTGAGAAGGAGCCTCGCATGTCCGCAGCTCAGCCGCAGGCGCGGCGGCGCTTCCCTGGTCTGGACCCGGTGGTCCTTCAACACCCGTATGATCGGGCAGCATTGGGCGCTTTACAGAAAGTTCCGGGTATAGACATTGTCGTGCGTAAGTTCATCGAATTATTTCCTGAGCGGGTTGCCTACATTCAGAACGTGGCACAAACTGTACGCGCAACCCGCACCCAGTGTCCACAGCTCTACGCCTCGCTGCGTGAAGCCTGCGCCATTCTCGATGTGCGCGAGCCTGAACTTTATGTTGCCCAGCATCCCGTACCAAACGCCGCAACCAGCGGTCACGATCACCCCTATATCATCGTGACGACCGGCCTGCTCGATCTGCTGAACGAAGATGAAGTGCTGGCTGTCATCGCTCACGAACTGGGACATATCAAGTCCGGGCATGTGCTCTATAAGACCATGGCTCGCGGTGCCAGCTTCTTGCTCGCTCTTGTCGGCGATTTGACGCTTGGCATAGGACGTATAGTTGGGCGCACGCTGGAGGCGACGTTGCTTGAGTGGGATCGCCAGTCGGAATTCACTGCCGACCGTTCCTCGCTGGTCACAGTACAAGATCCCCAGGTGATGCTCTCACTGATGATGAAATTCGCTGGCGGCACACTCTTCCAGCGCGACCAGATGAACGCGCAGGAGTTTCTGAAGCAGGCCGATCTCTACGAAGAGGTCGACTCTCGTATGCTTGACCGTGTCTATAAGATGATGTTAGTTGCGCCGATTAATCATCCCCTGACAATTGTACGCGCACGGGAGATTATGAACTGGTCGGAGAGCCAGGAATACAAAGATATTCTCGAAGGCCACTATCCTCGCTCTGAGCGACCAGGTTTTGAGGATAGTCACACGAGCACCAATGGCAAGGGCAGCAGCGCAAAAACAGCGCCGTCTCCACCCCCATCACCGGCATCATTCAATGCGAATGGCTTGATTCGCTGCCCCCATTGCAACCGGGAGCAAGCCAACCGGCGGTTTTGTAGCCTGTGTGGTGAGGCGATCTTGTGAAAGACGCACGGCGAACCGGCACATCCCGGCTGGTTGGCTACGGAATGATCCTGACCGCTGCCGCACTGTTTGGCTTTAACGGTAACATCTCACGCCTGCTTTTCGACGAGGGAATGACGCCAGTTACCCTCGTCGAATTTCGTATGCTCATCGGCGGCACCTGCTTGCTGCTGGTTCTGAGTATTGGTCGGCATAGCGGTCTGAAGCTGCCACGACGCAACTGGGGATGGATTATCGCCTTTGGACTCTCATTAGCGATGGTGACGTACACGTACTTCGTGGCGATCAGTCGCTTACCAATTGCCATTGCGCTGGTTATCCAGTTCAGCGCACCCTCCTGGATGGCGCTTGGTGAGGCTATCTGGCGCAGGCGTCTTCCATCGGTACATGTGATCATTGCTATTATCCTGACCTTTACTGGCATCGTCTTTCTGACCGGTCTCTGGAAGCAATCGCTCAATGGACTGGATAGCCTCGGCCTGCTCTTTGCCTGCCTTTCTGTACTGGCCTACATCGTGTATCTCTTGCTCGGTCGGCGCGTGGGGCGCGACATACCCTCAATCACAGCTACCGCATATGGGGCTATTGTCGCGGGTGTGTTCTGGCTAGGTGTCGAGCCGCCCTGGACGATCCCGGCCAACACCTGGACGCCCCACAACCTTTTGCTTATGCTCATTGTAGGCATCGTCGGTATGGCTATTCCGTTTTCGCTCACTCTGGGAGCTCTACGCCGCCTGGACGCCACTCGCGTCGGCATCGCCAGTATGCTCGAACTCGTTTCCGCCGGTATTATCGCCTATTTCTGGCTGGGTCAGTACCTTGATCTCGTACAAGTCGCCGGAGGCGTCCTGGTGATGGCCGGGATCGTCATTTTGCAGTTGGAGAAAACTCCCCTCCCTGTATAGTTGAGCCACATATGTTGAACTGGACGCAAAAAAACAGACACTGAGAGCAAGCGAGCCAGATTCACCTTGCTCGCCACACTGACACTGAGTGATCCGATGAAGCCGATGCGATTTGTTGCCCATTGGGCGACCAGGCCAGGGCAAGCACATAATCCGAAAGACAGCGAAAGGTATACATCGTCTCTCCGCTGGCGGCATCCCAGATGCGCACTAAATTATCTGCACAGTAATTAATGTTGCTTCCTGCTGCTGAAGCAATGGATGTGCCATCAGGTGACCAGGCTACGGCACGCAGTTCATCTGCATGGCCCCGATAGATCAAGGTAGGTTTCCTGGAGGCAACGTTCCAGACATGAACAGTCGCCTCATCGCTCGCTGAAGCAATGGACATGCCATTGGGTGACCAGGCCACGGCACGTATGTGCTGGGAATCACCCCGATAGACATTTTTGGTGAAGAACATATTGCTTCTGGTTGTTACCTCCCAGACATGAACTGCGGCATCATCACCGGCTGAGGCAATGCGTTTGCCATCTGGTGACCAGGCGAGCGCACGTACCCAATCGGAGTGACGACGATAGGTGAGAAAATGATGGCCGGTGGTGGCATCCCATACCCTTACAGTCTTGTCATCGCCCGCTGAAGCGATGAGTCTGCCATTGGGCGACCAGGCCACGGCATTTACTCGATCCGTATGACCACTACAGGTGAAGAGGGAGATTCCTCTATCGGCCTCCCATACCTGTACAGTAGAATCACTACTTGCAGATGCGATGAGTCTGCCATTGGGGGACCAGGCCACAGCATTCACTCGATCCGTATGACCTGTATAGGTGAAGAGATGTTCTCCAGTGACAGCTTCCCATACCTGAGCGGTGTTATCTTCCCCTGCTGAAACGATATGCGTGCCATTGGGCGACCAGGCCACAGCACGCACTCGATCGGCATGACCATGATAGCGGACAAACAGGCTTCCCAGTGTGGCACCCCCTGTGCCAGGCTGTGAAAGGGAAAACGATGGCCTGGGAACAGCTGAAGATGGGGAGACGTGCCTGATTGCAGGTTGGAGCATGCCCGGCGGACTGGTAGTCCGCCGGGCAACAAAGCGCTGCAGTTCGAGCATGATGGCATGTGTGCTGGTTGGTCTTCTCTTCTCATCTATCTCAAGCATGCTGGTAATCAAGGTATCGAGACCAACAGGAGTCGTCTGGCTGCGTAACTGAAAAGGTGCAAAGCGAAAGGGTGTTTGTGAGGGGTCATCCCCTGTGAGCAACTGATGGAGTGTGGCGCCCAGGGCATAGATATCGGCGCGTGGAGTGGTCTGCCCTTTGCCATATTGCTCCGGGGGAGCATAGCCCGGTGAGCCGAGAGCAACAGTGTCTCGAGACTGTCCTGGCTTGAAGTGGCGGGCAATCCCAAAGTCAATCAGGTACAGCTGACCGTTGGCCGTGCGCATCACATTGGCAGGTTTGAGGTCGCGGAAGATGATGGGCGGCTGGCGGGTGTGCAAGTAGTCCAGTACGGTGCAGAGTTGAATGCCGATGTCGAGCGCCTTCTCCACGGGCAGGTACCCTCCCCTGGATTTCCCCAGGTATTGTTCGAGCGTTTCACCTTCGATGAAGTCCATCACGAGATACCAGTGCCCAGCTTCGCCAAAGTAGTCATAGATGGCGGGGATATTGGGATGTTGAAGGCCAGCGAGCAGGTGCGCTTCACGCTTGAAAGCCTCGATGGCCTCAGCCCTCTCCTGCGGACTCAGCTGGCTCTGCCCCATTTCCTTGATGGCCACGAGACGATAACTAAAGAGCGTATCAGCCGCTTTATAGACGGCTCCGAAGCCGCCCTTACCAATCGGCTCAAGAATATGATAGCGCTCCTTAAGCCGATGATTCTGAACCAGCGATGCGGTGGAAGAGCCACCTACAGCAGCCTGCAGGGGTTGCCCGCAGACGAAGCAAAACGCGGCGAGTATCGGGTTGTCTGTGCCACACGTGGCACAGTGAAGATAAGCAGAAGCACCCATGTGCGCTTTTCCTCGCGGTATCCATCAGCACTTCCCACTGAAGCGAGAATCTCCAACTCATTGAGTATCCTTGACCATTTACCATACTATAGCACATACTCAAAGGCCAATATCAACCGCCCGCGCTGCAATGCAAAATCTCAAGTTACACCAGCAGATGAGCAGAAATACCTAACTAAATGCGCTTACTCTTTCTAACCGCGTGAAAGCGCTTCTCTCCCTACGTTACGAGTATTGTAAAGTAAGGAAGCGAGGCTTGAGAGCGCTTCCTGTCACGTTGCCCTGCATATCTTTCTATGATAAACTCTAGTAACCACCCGGAGTCTTCTTAAAGGATAAGAGCCGCGAGGAGCGAACTATGTTTTTAATCAAGTTTCTGTTTCGTAACATGAAAGGGTATCGCCTTCTGGTTCTGATAGCGATACTCGTAGCGGTCTTGCAGGTCAGCTCTGATATTATCGCCCTTCAGCCGCTCAAATGGATTCCAAGTAAGGCGCAGAACCCCGGTAACGATCCAGCGTGTACGTTCCCTTTTCTTGGCTTGAATGGTAAACCTGGGCTGCTTGACTTCTTTGACACCCCTGCACTTGATCCATCGCTCAATCCACCGCCGGGGGGTCACACGATATTGCCACCCCCTACATCACCTTGCCCTGTGAATCCGTCTGATCCAAGAACATTGGTCAACCCCGATACAACACATCACAGTGTGATAGGAGTCATCGTCTTTTCCGTCATTGTGCTGGTGGTTTTTGCTACCCTGAGTGCGCTACTCGTCTACCTCGATCTCTTTCTCGCGGCCTATATCGCACAGGGCCTGAGCGCGAAGATGCGCAAGCAACTGTTTGAGCATTTGCAGCGCATCTCGTTGGACTGGCACGGCAAGCAGAAGAAGGGAGACCTTGTTCAGCGCATCACCGGCAATATCACCGATATAGAGAAATTCGTTACGGATGGACTGGTTGATTTCCTCGTCAGCATCCTGACCCTGGGGGGTGTTGCAGCGATCATGCTGTTCTACAGCGTACCCTATACCGTGCTCTCCCTTGCTATTATTCCCGCACTTGCTGTGCTTGTCATGTACTACACCCGCAATATCAAGGCCGCGTCGAAAAGGCAGGCGAAGTCGACCGGACAGGTAGCGGACGTAGCAACCGAGGATATCAACGCGCTCACCGTTATCAAAGTGTTTACCCGTGAGGAACGCGAGGACTTGCGTTTTGGTGGGCGTGTGAGTGAGAACCGGGCGGCAGGATTGCGCACAGGAAGTCTACAAGCCCAATTTACACCGCTTGTCGCCCTGCTCGTTGCGCTCGGTACCGCGACCGTGGTTGGTATAGGAGGATACGTTGCGGCGGGCAATCCTTTTACTGCCGGTCCTCTTCAAATACTTCCCGGTACGATTGATGCTGGCCTGATCGTGTCTTTCCTGTTTTACCTCAAATTGCTCTACCAGCCATTGCGCGATCTTTCGAAGTTGACGACCCTTGCCAACGCAGCCGGGGCAGGCGCTGAGCGCATCCAGGAAGTGCTGGACCAGGCACCTGAAGTTATTGAGAGCACGGCTCCCTATCATGGGCCGACAAAACTACATGGTGACATTGTCTTCGAGAACGCCTACTTTGGCTACTCACCGGAACGGCCTGTGCTCAAGGGCATCAATCTGCACATGGCTTCAGGGAGAAAAGTAGCACTGGTGGGTCTGTCCGGCGGTGGCAAAACAACGCTGGTCAAATTGATCCCTCGCTTCTACGAGCTTCAACAGGGGTCCGTCAAGGTCGATGGCGTGGATAACCGCATGTATCCTCTCAATGTCCTGCGTCAGAACGTGAGTATGGTGTTGCAGGACTCGGTGCTCTTCGAGGGTACCATCCGTGAGAATATTGAGATTGGGCGTCCAGGAGCTAGCGACGCGGATATTATTGATGCCGCGAGGAAGGCGCAGATGCACGAGACGATTATGAACCTGCCAGATGGGTATAACACGCTGGTACGCGAGCAGGGCAAGAACTTCTCCGGCGGGCAGCGGCAGCGCCTGGCTATCGCCCGCGCCATTCTGCGTGATGCCCCTATCCTGATTCTCGATGAGCCGACGGCATCTCTGGATGTAGAAGCTGAGGCCGAGGTGATGCGTGCGCTGGATACGCTGATCGTTGGACGCACCGTCATCGTGATCTCCCACCGGCTCAGTACGCTTGGTAACGTTGACGAGATTATTGTCCTGGGTGACGGGCGCGTTGTCGAGCAAGGAACATACATGGAACTCAAACGCATGGGTGGTGTATTCGCAGGTCTGCTCGAAGAGCAGAACCGCTATAGTGCTGAGAAGGTAGGTGAAAAGTCCATCCTTCGCTCGGCCTTTGTGTTGCGACCAGCAGCCGACGAACTCTGGCAGGCTCATCCTGCTCCAGCGGCGCAGCAAAATTGGCAGCCTGCAGTCGCGCAACAGAACTGGGCTGCTGTCCCGTCTTCCGCCCCCCGCCCATCATCGGTTCCCGTATCACCAATGCCCGTCGCCGCCGGTTCTCCACGAGCCAACAGTGATAGGGCTGGACAGGCACCGCAATCTGCTCGTGTACGTATCGAGGTCGACGGAAGGCTTGTCGGTGTACGCCAGCTCGACAAGCCTGCCCTTACTATCGGTCGCCTTGCCAGCAACGACATCGTGGTACCATCGCAGCGCGTTTCACGTATGCATGCCAGAATACGCTGGGAGAATGGCGTATGGCTGATCGAGGACACAGACAGCCTCAATGGTATCGCCTACCAGGGCCAGCGCGTCGACCGGCACGTGCTTTCCAACGGCGATCAAATCTTCCTCGCGCCGGGTGCGGCCCTCTCCTATGAGGGTGCGTAACACAGGCGGAGAGTAGCAAAAGACTGGCAAGATAGAGGGGACTGGCGTTTGATACGGTATCAAACGCCAGTCCCCTCTATCTTGCCAGTCCGACCTTCAGCAAAGAGCGCTTCACCTATACTCCGTTGGGAACGTACTTAATGATGCGCAGGATAGGTCGCTCCCCGACGGAGGGCTGTGGCAGGTAAATTAGCGATGTTGCGTCGTCGATAGCAAGTGTATGGTGGCTACCGCCGCCAAAGAAGAAATTGCTTCCCAGCTTTTTCAGTCCCCGCCCACTCTCATCGAAGATGGAGATGCCTGCTGCACAGCCGACAAAGAGCAGGTGTAATTTGCTATCTAAGCGCACGATATCAGGGTTGTATGCCAGTGGAAGGAGCGCGCCGGGGAAAGACTGCATAGTTCGCAAATCGACCCGCGCCAGGTTATTCGAGTCGACGCAGGCCACGAATGCCTCCCGCTGCTGCGCGTCTACGACTAAACCATGAGGAGCCAGGCAGGTATCGGGCAATCTGATGTGTGAGACAACTTTCAGCGCAACGGGATCAATCACGGCCAGAAACGATGGCGGCGTCTGGAGGATATTGAGGTTCTGGTCAACCAGCGGCAATGTCACCACAAAGATACGGTGGCTCACGGGATCGTACTG
>DASTKE010000336.1:0-8215 GCA_035716105.1 Ktedonobacteraceae bacterium
TCAAACTCCTCAAGTGAAGAGTCGGCGATAACGCCAAAGAAGAGCTACACCATGTGCCTGCCTCTATTTCTAAGCCAGATATTACCATTTCTTAAAGTCCCTGTAATCTCTCCCAGATATACTATTTATAGACAGTAGGAACGAGAGATGCGTGGACAGAGAACAGCATTACTTCGGGGCGGAGATTCGGAATATTCCTGCTTTTTGATAGATGAAACGTCAGGTAGCAATAACGATCCTGTTGCCGGAACAGCGCGCAAAACCGGTCCAGTCCTATATCCAGGGGCGGGGATGGCAGGGAATGACGAGAGGGAGAGTGAGGCCAGCATGGGAGGAAATCTCCCAGGCCACCCGCAAGGGGTGGCCTGGGGGATTTTTAGGCTCTACCTCCCTCTCGTCGCGCTTAAAACACCGGCAGCGACTGGCCGTCGGTCATGGCCTGCGGCCCGGCGTGGAGGGGACCACCACCGCCGTCGAAGGGCGTTCCGGCGAGGGACGGGTTATTGAGCACCCGGCGAGCATTGTTCAGGTTGTCGAACCACATGCCCGCGTGCTCCAACTGGATGCCGGAGGCTGTTCCCGATTGATCCGTCGAGGTGGTGGGGGTACGGTTATCGGCGGCGAAGGCCACGAAGGCAATGAGATGGAAGGTCGACTCGCCGCTGCCGTCGCCGCGAGTAATCACATCACCCACGTATTCCGCGTGGCCGAACGGTTTGGCGGAAAGTTCCGTGAAGAAGAAGGTGAACTTGACATTGGGCGGCATATTCTGCACCGTGACCGTCACGTTATCGAAGACACTGATGGCCGGGTTGCCCTGCATGACCGTCACCAACGCCTTCGCATTGGGAAACGCTGTCTTGAGGCCGCTCGGCACCAGTGGAAACTGCACGATCAACGTGGGATCGACCGAGGCGAGCACTTTAACTGTTGGCGCGAGCTGTTCCGAACTGCCGAAGCCCGGTGTGCGCAGCGTCGGCTTCGCCGTCGGGAACGTGGCTTGCCCACTGCTTCCACCTGTCGTTGTGCCAGCGTTGTTGCCCGTCAAACTGTTTAGTCCCGCGCTTTCACAGCCGCTTACCAGCAAACCAAGCAGCAGGATGGCAAGCAACAACACTCCGCCCACCGACACCCGACGAGGCAATGAAAACCTTTTGCTATAAAGCATCTCTTTCCTCCTCTCCTAAATCACCGGGGCGGTCTGTCCGTCGGTCATGGCTTGCGGCCCCGCGTGCAGGGGTGGGCTGCCACCATCGAAGATGGTACCCTTGAGCGTGGTGTCGTTAAGCACCTTCTGCGCGTCTTGCAGCGAGGAGAACCACATGCCCATGTGCTCAAGATTGATGCCGGACGTTGCTCCCTCGACGCCGTCCCGCGATGTGCCGGGGTTGCGGGCGTCCATCGAGAAGGCAACCAGCGTGATGACGTTAAAGATCGTCTCACCACTGCCATCGCCGCGAGTGGTCAGGTCGGCCACGTACTCGACGTTGCCGAAGGGCTTGTTCGCCAGTTCGATCAGGAAGATGGTGAAGGTGATATTGGGCGGCATGTTCTGGACATCCACCGTGACGATATCGGATGTGCTGTTGTCGCGGTCGCCGCGCACCACCGTCACCAGCGCCTTCGCGTTGGGAAAGGCCGTCTTGAGGCCACTCGGCACCAGTGGAAACTGCACAATCGTGGTTGGCGGCAGTGAACTCAAAACCTGTACACTCGGTGCCAGTTGTCCGGTGTGGATCATCTGACGCAGACGTGCGGCCTCCGGGTTCACCGGTGCCAGGTTCGCGCTGGCCTTTGCAATCGGCCTGGATGCTGTACCCGGTACCGCCGCAGCAGCGTTGACCTGGATGCTGGCGAGCAGCAGCAGAGCCAGCAACAAAGGGCCGCTCAGCGTCGCCCGGCGCAGCAGGCGCAACATGGATAGCAATGGCATAGAATACCTCCTTCGCGGAATGGATTTCCGAACCGCATTCCGGCGTTTCGCGTGGTCACGCCGTTAAAACACCGGGTCGGCCTGCCCGTCGGTCATGGCTTGCGGTCCGGCATGCAAGGGTGGGTTGCCGCCATCGAAGGGCGTGCCTTTGAGCGTGTTGTCGTTGAGCGCCTTCTGCGCGTCTTGCAGCGAGGAGAACCACATGCCCAGATGTTCCAACTGAATGCCGGAGGCCGAGCCGCTCTGGTCGGTCGAGGTGCCGGGATTGTCCGAATTCATCGCGAAGGCGACCAGCGTGATGGCCTGGAAGGTCACATCGCCTGTACCATCGTCGCGGGTATGCAGGTCAGCCGCGTACTCAGCATTGCCGAAGGGCTTTGTGGCGTGCTCAATAAAGAAGATGGTGAACGTAGTATCGGGCGGCATGTTGGAGACATCCACCGTGACGGTGTCGAAGAGGCTCACTTCAGGGTTGCCCTGGACAATCGTCACGACGCCCGTAGCTTTGGGAAAGGCTTTTTTGACGCCGCTGGGAAAGAGGGGAAACTGGATGATCGTGGTGGGGGACTGCGAGTCCAGCACCTGCACCGTCGAGGCCAACTGGTGCGCGGCCACTAATTGCTGCAACGTTTTTGTCTGGAAATCCTGGTTCCGGTTCTGCCTGCCCACGTTGGGGCTGATATCAACCGCGCCCGTCGAGACCGGGTGCGCCGCCACGATGGCGACAATCAAAGCCGCCACCAACACTACAGCGGCGAGGGCGACGCGGCGCATTCTGAGCGTGTGTAGCTTCATCACACTGGCTCCCTTCATCATGCAACAAGAGTAATAGATCAGCTTAGCCAGCAATCTGGCCTGTTGCAAGCATACCCATCTCCCTATTCCCCAGGCATGTGCAAGATTACCCATTTTTTATGGCATAGGCCGGATGTAGGAAAGGAGTCATGGTGTAGCCTTACTTTGCAGGACACAATGGTATACTGCGAACAGTGTGGATGGATTTGTATATATTGCATGGAGAGAAAAGATATGCCCGCTTTCGTGCCTGGGTCTGGCTCCGAGCGTGTCCCTGCCTACGTGATCGTGGGTAACGGCATTGCAGGGGTGACAGCCGCCGAGATCTTGCGCACGGAAAACGAGGCGGCGCATATCACGGTGATTGCCGATGACCCGTTTCCCGTGTACTACCGGCCCGCGCTGAAAGACTACCTGGCGGGGCGCGTGCGCGAAGACCGGCTCTGGGCGCGACCAGCCAGCTTCTACCAGGATCACCGTATCCGCTTCCTGCCGGAGCGCGTGGTGGGCATCCGACCAGAGCAGCATGTTCTCCAGCTTCAGAGCGGACGACAGATCGGCTATGACCGGCTGCTGCTGGCGAATGGTGCGCGAGCCAGCACGCTGACTTGCCCCGGCATCACCCTGACGGGCGTAACCACACTGCGTACTGTAGCCGATTATCAGGCCGTGCTGAGCCGTCTGAGCATGGTGCGCAGCGTGGTGGTGAGCGGGAGTGGCACGCTGGCGCTGGAAAGCGTCGAGACGCTGCGCCACCGGGGCTACGAGGTGACGCACCTGCTGCGCCGCCGCACGCTCTGGTCTGAAGTGCTCGATCCCGTCGCCTCTGATCTCGTGCTGCAACAGGAGCGGCGCGATGGCGTTGACGTGCGGCTGGAAGAGGAGATTGCCGGGATTGTTGGCGAGAATGGAGAGGTGAGCGGCGTTGTGACCACGCGAGGCGAGCGCATTCCCTGCGAACTGGTGCTGATCGCTATCGGCATCGAGCCGCTGATTGATTTCATTCAGCGCAGCGGCATCGCCTGTGGGCGCGGTGTGCAGGTGGATAGCGCCATGCGCAGCAGCGCGCCCGATGTCTACGCCGCCGGGGATGTGCTTGAGACGAGCGACCCATCCAGCGGACGTGTGCGTGTTCTGGGCCAGTGGTATCCCGCCGTGCAGCAGGCCCGCGCCGCCGCCTACAGTATGCTCGATCTGCTGGACACCAGCCAGCCGTTCTCGGCCAGCAACTTTTACAACGCGACCTTCCTGTATGGCCTGGACTTCGCCTCGGCTGGCTTGACACGGGTGCCAGCGCCAGCCGGAGGTCATCCCTATGGGCGACAGAGCTATCAGGAGATCGTGGCTGAGCCTGCTGCGCGCACGTATCGCAAGGTCATTCTCAAAGATGGGATAGCTGTCGGGATGCTTACGCTGGGCAATCGCAAGAACGCGCTGGCCCTTAAACGCGCCATCGACCACGGCGTCAATTTGCTGCCTATCGCCGGGCAACTGTTCGACGATGATTTTCAACTGGGAGACTGGCTTGACAGGCTGGGCGTGCCGCCGCCCCGTTCAGGCGCGAGGCGCGTTGGCGATAGCGTTGTCAGGCAGGCTGTGAGCAAACACATGGGATCACAATTTATTCGTCCCGATACCATCGGGCTAAAGACCGTTTCTAGCGAGGAGAAAAAGCCGCGTCCTGTCGTCGGGCAAGCGGAGCCGAAGGAGGCCGTGCTCATCCATATGACCAGCTCGAGCAATCCTGGTTTGCCGGTGCTGCCGGAGAAGCGGCTCAGCCAGACGCGAGTCATCACTATAGGCCGGCAGCCGGGCGTCTCACTCTTCATCGATCTTGCTTCCATCTCGCGCCACCACGCGGAAATCAGCTACGCCAACGGCCAGTACATCATGCGCGACCTGGGCAGCACCAACGGCAGTTATGTGAACGATGCGCGTCTGGAAGCGGGCAGCGCCGCCGTGCTGACTCAAAACGACGTGCTGCGCTTCGGTAAAATGATCGAGTTCGTGTTCAAATTGCGCACGCTCGCTCCCGGTTCTCCCATATCCAATCCGCCCTCGATGCCGGGTATCTCCTCGGCGGAGGATCTGGAAAGAATGGAGACGGGCATCCATGCCGCCATCGCCGGGCAAACGACGCTGCCGCCAGCCTTTGGGCAGGCCGTGCTGCAAGCCGATGGCTCGCTGCTGCTGCCGGGAGCCAGCAGCCCCTTACCCGCCGATATTGTCGCCATCCTTAACGGCTCGCCCGCGCTCGTCATCATTTTACAGGGCAAGCCACGCGTTCACCTGCTGAAAGTAGGACAACATCTTGTCCTGGGCCGCGACAGTAGCTGCGATATCACGCTGGCTGATATCACCGTCTCGCGGGCGCACGCGGAGATATTCTCCGGCCCCGATGGCTTCTACGTCCATGACATCCAGAGCAGCAATGGCGTGATGGTCAACTCGACGCGCATTGACAATCCCTATCGTCTCGCGCACGGAGATCACATCGGCTTCGGTGGCGTCCAGGCGTACTTCATCGACCTGCATCCCGCGCCGGAGCAATTCGAGGCGATTCATGAAAAGATGAAGTTTCCGGGCGAAACCGTGCGCGTCGAGGCCGTACAGGTGTCGAGAAAGTAATTGTTCATGCAAACACAAGCACCGACCGTCAAAGCGCCCCTGGTGGAGGGCATTCAACACCGTCCTGATGTGAAGCCGTTGAGCGATGAAGCCATACGGTTCGAGATCGACATGTGCATTGGCTGCGACCGCTGTATGCGCGCCTGCCCCGTGCCGCTCTCTTCCTCGGTCTCCATTGCCGATCTCAACCGCGCCACCATCTTGGACGCCATCGCCCCCCATATCGCGCGCTTCACGGACGAGTGCGTGATGTGCGGCTCGTGCGTTCCCGTTTGCCCGGTCGATAATCACCGCGACCTGCTGATGCTCTCGCTCAAGCAGCGCCTGGGCATTTCCTGGAACGGCCAGGTCGATATGAGCAGCTTGCTCAACTACCTGCCGGAAGGCTGGAACATCCCCCGCCTGCTCAGCCGCCTGCGCGAACAACCGATGTTCCGCGAGCCTCACATGGTGCCGGACAACTACCTGCTGCACCTGGTCGCTAACTCAAAGCTGATGACCTTGATGCCGGGTACGACGCTGATGCACGAGGGCGAGTTTGGCCGCGAACTCTACCTCATCCTCGAAGGCCATTTTGCCCTCTCGTCCGCCGGTTTTGACGGCCATGATCTGCCCGTTGCCGTCTTGCAACGCGGCGAGTACATGGGCGAGCATGGGATGCTGACTGGCCAGCCGCGCCACGAAACGGCACGGGCGCAGACGCCAGCCGTAGTGCTGGAAGTGCCGGAAACGGTCATGCACCGCCTGATGGAGCTTGTTCCCGCCCTGCCGCGCTTCTTTGCCATGCTGGACGACACGCGCTCCATCGAGTCTATCCTGAAGCGTATGGCCCTCTTTGCCGGCATCGATGACGCGGGTATACGCTGGATCGTGCAGCAGGCTCAGGTGAAGCACTTTGCTCGCGAAGAGCGCCTGTTTAGCGAGGATGGCAGCAACAAACCCGTGCGAGAGACGCTGCATATCTTGCTGGAAGGCTTTGTAAAGGTAGCGCGACGCACGCTGGCAGGCACCGGACGCGACAAAAGCGACGAGCGCATCATCGCCTATCGCCAGCACGGAGACTATTTCGCGGGTGGGCTTGACCTGCTCGGCGACTCCCGCGCTGTGACCGCCACCGCTATCACACGCACCCGCGTCGCTGAGATTCCGGGGCAGGCGCTGACCAGCTTTTTCGCTCGCTATCCCGAAATCGGCCAGCGTTTCCAGGCGCGTTTGCACGAGTACCGCGAATCAGCCTTTGTGACGGGCGTGCTTGATGCGTCGAACGATGGGGCGATGGCAGGGCTGCACGCTCTTGTGGGCGACGGCGTGGTCGAAGGCACCGAGGTGCTGGTAATCGACCTGGACAAGTGCATCCACTGCAACGAGTGTGAGCAAGCCTGCGCCCGGCGGCACGGTCACTCGCGCATGAACCGCAAGGGCATGGTAGTGGGCAACATCAGCATCACCACCGCCTGTCGCCAGTGCCAGGACCCCGTGTGTCTGCTCTGTAGCCGCGCCGGGATCGCTCGCCTGCCGGGTGGCGAGGTCTATATCACCGAAAGCTGCATCGGCTGCGGCATCTGCGCCGAACGCTGCCCCTACGACAACATCTCCATCGTCTCGCTCGATGAAGAAATGGAACACGGCGAGGAGCATGGGCAGGACAATTCGCTCTTCCAGAAATTCCGCCGCCTGATGCAAGAGGGCGCGGGCAAAGAACGCGGACGCAAACTGCTGCCGATGGCTCCTGCTTCGGCCCTCGGCCCACTCGACATCAACACTCTACAGGTACCACGCGATGCCGTCGCCGAGATGCGCAAAAAGATCGCCATTAAATGCGACCTCTGCGCCGGGTACAGCAATCAAGCCTGCGTGCAAGCCTGCCCAACCGGAGCCGCCCTGCGTGTCCAACCCACAGCCTTTTTCGGCTCAACCGAGGAGATTTTGAGGAGGCGAGCGGAATAAACTATGTCCCTTATAACAAAACCAGTTCAACCTGAAATATCGTCGCAACCAGCATCGAAGCGGCTCTGGCGGGTACCAGCGTCTAAAGCGGCGTGGCTGTGGCTGGCGTTTAGCGTAATGCTCGCCGGGGGTATCTTCGTGGTATACCTGCGAGCGATACGGATGCAGCAGTTTCCGGGGCCGTTCTATGATCCGCTGCGTTTCTTTGGCATTATCGCCTTCACGCTGGTGCTGCTCACCGCCATGTATTCGCTGCGCCGCCGCTTCGTGCGGGGCCTGCCGGGGAAGGCGCAGAACTGGCTCTGGATGCACACCTGGGTTGGCATCATCACCATCCTGATCGTCCTGCTGCACTCCAACTTCGTGCATATCCTGAATAACTACTGCCGCAACCTCAGTTGCCTCACGGAGGCCGGGGCGGGTACCAGTGCTATGATAGCCCTCGGTGTGCTGGTACTCAGCGGCGTCAGCGGTCGCCTGCTGGATAGTTGGCAGGCGCGCAGCATCTCGTACGAGGCCAGCACCAACGGCGTCGGCATCGTGCGGGCGCTGGAAGAACGCATTCTGGAGATGGAATACACGGTCGAGCGCCTCTGCGCCGGGAAATCCGAAGCCTTCAAAGCTTACTGTATGCAAGCGCTCGACCGGGCGCGGGTACTCTCCGGCCCCCTGCCCTCCATCGGCCCGCACGAGCAGGCCGACTTTCGCCGCGCCCACCAGACGCTCTCTGAACGCGCCCGCCTCGTGCGCTCCATGAAAAAGCAGCAGCGCGCCCGCGCCATCATCCGCGCCTGGCGCGCCATCCACATCGTCATCGCCACCCTCGCCCTGCTCATCATCACCTACCACAGCCTGCTCGAACTTCTCGCCAACGTGCTGAACGTGCGGTTTTTGCAACCATTCGGGTGAGAG
>DASTKE010000337.1:0-2100 GCA_035716105.1 Ktedonobacteraceae bacterium
CCACCTGTAGCACCGTCAACAATCAGGAATTTAATGTGTGGCCTGCTGCTTCTCTTCCAACGCCTGTTTCTTGGCCTGGATGCCTTTGAACAGGTCGTGGAAGGAGTCGGCGAATTTCTGCACGCCCTCGTCCAGCAGTTGCTGTGTGACCTGCTTGTAGCTGATGCCGACGGCCTCTAATGCATCAAGCTCGGCTTTGGAACCCTCAATATTGTTATTGATGGTCAGTTGGGCGACACCGTGATCGCGGAAGTTCTCGATGGTTTCGAGCGGCATGGTGTCCACGGTGTCGGGGCCGATCAGTTGTTCGGCATACAGCACGTCGCGATAAGCGGGATTCTTGGTGCTGGTGCTGGCCCAGAGTGGTCGCTGCACCATCGCCCCGCTGTGCTTGAGCGTCTCGAAGCGCGGCGAGCCAAAGAACTGCTTGAAGTCCTGGTAGACGAGACGGGCATTGGCGATAGCGGCCTTGCCCTCAAGCGACTTCAGGTGCTGCTGCTCGGCTGGATCGCTGCTGGCCTCGATGCGGTCTTCCAGCACCTTATCGACCAGCGTATCGACGCGGCTGACGAAGAAGCTGGCGACCGAGGCGATGGTGCTGATGTCTTTGCCCTGCGCGTTGCGGTCTTCCAGCGCGCTCAGGTAGGCATCGACCACATCGTGGTACGCCTGTCGCGAGAAGATGAGGGTGATGTTGATATTGATGCCATCAGTCAGTGCCTGGCGAATGGCGGGAATACCCTCTGGCGTGGCTGGAATCTTAACCAACAGATTGGGGCGGTCGACCATTTTCCAGAAGCGCTTCACTTCCTTGATCGTGCCTTCTGTGTCGTGGGCCAGTTCGGGCGAGACTTCGAGGCTGACATAGCCATCGGCACCGTTGGTGCGATCATAGATGGGGCGCAGCATATCGGCGACGGTGCGAACGTCCGTGATAATCAGCGTTTCGTAGATGTCGCTGACGCTCTTGCCCTCGCGGATAAGCTGATCCATCTGCTGGTCGTAAGCGTGCCCGTGGCTGATGGATTTGTCGAAGATGGTGGGGTTGGCGGTGACACCAGAGACGCCGTCCTGGTCGATCAGGCCCTTAAACGTGCCGTTCTGGAGTTGTTCCCGGTCGATGTTATCGAACCAGACGCTCTGTCCTAGCGCTTCTAATTGCCGCAATGGGTTTGTCATAACTGCCTCCTTGTGCGAGGCGCAAGCGATTGGGTTGCGCCCTGTTATGCAATATCATGTGTTGCGGGACTGATTTGTCCCTCTACGTATTCAAACACGAGTTAAGCTTGACATATTCTCATTGATAACACGAATATACGTGGTATCGTGACGCAGCCTCGTTGCTTCCCTCTGTTCTGGCTTTCTTGATGTATGTCACACTCATGATAGCACCTGGAAGGTGTGGTATACAAATATACGAACATGATTAGTAGGCGAGACGCTGTGTGACAAACATCTGTTTGTCGCACAGCATCTCGCCTACTAATCATGTTCGTATATTATTCCCGTTTCGCTCGTTTCTGCAACTCGTAGAGCTTGCCGATGGCCTCGATGGGGGTCAATTCCTCAATGGCAATGGCTTTGAGATCTTCGATGAGAGGATGCGTTTCGGAGGCGAAAAGGGTCATCTGCCAGGCGGAAGGCATGACCATGTCTTTCATGGCCTTGCGCCGCGCTTTGGCCTCGCCCTTTTGCTCCAGCTCGGTCAGAATCTCCTCGGCGCGATGGATGACCGGGCGAGGGATACCGGCCAGTTGCGCTACGTGGATGCCGTAGCTTTTGTCGGCTCCGCCGGGGACGATCTTGCGCAGGAAGACGACCTTGCCGCCCTCTTCGGTCACGGCCACGTTCATGCAGCGGATGCGTGGCAGCAGGTGCGCGACCTCGACCAGCTCGTGATAGTGCGTGGCGAAGAGCGTGCGAGCGCCGCTGCGTTTGTTGTTGTGCAGGTACTCGACGACGGCACGGGCGATGGAGAGGCCATCGTAGGTGCTGGTGCCGCGCCCGATCTCGTCGAGGATCAGCAGGCTGCGCGGCGTGGCGTGGTGCAGGATGTTGGCCGTTTCGACCATCTCGACCATGAAGGTGCTCTGCCCGGTT
>DASTKE010000338.1:0-2688 GCA_035716105.1 Ktedonobacteraceae bacterium
GTACGCACGAGCAACAGCGTTGAGCGAATGACGACGCTGATATTGTCGAACGCGCCAAGCAGGAAGAGCATCAGCAGCGAGAGCCAGAACCAGCGAGAGAGTCCAAAGACGATGGTCGCCAGCCCGAAACCGGCCACAGCCAGCAGCAAGGTGCGACCTGCGCGCTTAAGTGGTGGGCGCTGCGCCAGCGTGAGCGCCATGCTCACGGCCCCCAGCGAACTGGCGGCTTGCAGCCAGCCCAGACCGACCGGGCCGACATGCAGGATGCTTTTCGCGTAGATGGGCAGCAGTGTCACCGCGCCACCCAGCAGCACGGCGAAGAGGTCCAGTGTGATAGCCGCCAGCATGACCTGCGTTCGTCCGAGGAAACGCAAGCCCTCCACCAGCGAGGCCAGCGACCTGCGCGTGAAAGCTGGTGTTTGCTGCGGTCGAGCGCGCATCACCGCCAGCAGCAACACGAAGATAAGCGCGGTACCCGCGCTCAGCACGTAGACGAGCGTGGCTCCGTGAAACAGGCCAATCAAAAATCCGCCTGATGCCGGGCCAAGCACAGCAGCCAGTTGCGAGGCGCTGCTCCTCCACGTCATCGCATTCTCGAAAGCTTCCACCGGCGCGACCTGCGAAACCAGCGCGGAACTGGCTGGCATACTGAAGGATTGGGCGCTGCCTATAGCGATCAGGCAGCCATAGATCAGCAGCAGCAAGCCGTGCTCGTAAGATAGCAGAGCCAGGGCCAGTTCGGCCAGCGCCATCCCCACCTGGGCCAGCAGCACAACATATCTACGATTATAGCGGTCGATGATGTAACCAGCGGGCAGGAACAGCACAATGACGGGGATCACCTGAGCCAGACCAACGCCGCCAAGCACGAGCGCCGAACCGGTGCGCTCGTACAATTCCCATCCAAGCGCCACCGTCAACATCTGCTGCCCGAACATAGCAAGAAAAACGCCAATCAGGAGAAGACGAAAATTGGGAGAACGCAATGCTCCATATGAATTTCGTTCACCACCAGCCTCATCAAAAGGGAAAGCGCTTGCTGAAGCTTCGTCCGCTATATCTGCCTCTTCATCTCCCTGTTGAACGTTCTTTTCCTCGGTGCTCATTCAGATCAATCCATCTAACTATGCCCGTAGGTGCCGATTGATCGAGCACACCGCCGATAATGAACTTTCACAACCAAGAACGGTATGGATCTGTCATTCTGAGCGCAGCGAAGAATCCGCCTCACCCGCCGAAGATTCTTCGCTGCGCTCAGAATGACATTCCCGATCCTGGTTGTTCAATTTCATGATCGGCACCTACGGGTGGTTGGTTGCGGCTCGGCAATGGGGAGGGGTGCAATCAAATAATGTTGCGTTCGCGGCTTTGCTGATTGGTGGCGAAGCGCGTGATGCGCAGGGGATCAATATTGATCGATTGTGCTCTGCCTAGCACGACTTCTTCGGCGATCAGTTGTCCTATGGCCGGGGCTTGTTGCACGCCATGTCCTGAAAAGCCTGTCACATTGATCCAGTTTTCGACGCCGGGAAGTCGCCCAAGAATCGGATTGTGATCGGGCGTGACCTCGTAATAGCCCCACCAGCACGCCTGGCTGTCCAGTCGCGTCTCCTCCAACCAGGGAAAACGCTCTATCCCTACGCTGATCGTTGGCTCAAGCCAGTCCCAATCCACCCCCTCTGTAAAGCCGGGCGGCTCATCCGGGTTCGATTTGCCGAACAGGATGCGCTGGCCCTCGCTGCGCAGGTAGAAGCCGCTTGTCAAATCAATGGTCAGTGGATACACGTGCTGCCAGGGAGTCGGGGCAGTCATGTACACAATGCGCCGTATCGGCTGCACCGGCACCTGCGCTGCCAGCCCGGCACGCCTCGCGACCTCACCGGCCCACGCTCCGGCAGCGTTGACAAGATAGGGAGCTTCAAAGCTGCCCTTCGGCGTCTCCGCCTGCCAGCTATTGCCCGCACGCTTCGCGCTGATAAGGGGTGTATCCGTATAGACTGACGCGCCCCTTTCCTTTGCCAATCTCAAATACGTAAAGGTCACGCTGTGTGGGTCTACGATACCATCCACAGGTCCATGAGTGACACCGGCTATACCACTGGCATCAAAGGCAATCATGTCCTGGGCGGCTTCAGGAGAGAGCACATGCACCGGCGCTCCCAGCCGCTGCTGCAACGCCACGCTCTCCAGGTGTTCGCTCCACTGCTCAGGCGGGACGAGGAAGAGGTAGCCAACGGGACGATAGCCCGCGTCCTCCCCATACAGCTCCTGAAAATGCTGGTATTCCTGGATGCTTTGCCAGGAGATGCGAATGTTGACCTCTTCGGTGTACTGGATACGCACCCCGGCTGCGCTGCGCCCGGTCGAACCCATCGCCGGTGCTGACTGCGCCTCCAGAACCGCGACGTGTAATCCCCGCTCGCTCAGCCGCAACGCGCACGACGCGCCCATGATGCCAGCCCCGATGACTAACACATCAGCCCTGATGCTCTGCGACATACCTTTTTACCTTTTCCAGCATCACTCGCTCCGCTTCTCTGCTCGCAAGGCGTTCGTCGCGGCTTCGTCAATGGTGTAGAGAGCGGGTGGTCGCACAAGCTGATCCTGGCTTCCCAGGTAGCGAATGACCACGCCGTATTCATGCTCGGCAGCCTCAAGCGAGACGTAGCCGTCGATGACATCGTGCAA
>DASTKE010000339.1:0-3309 GCA_035716105.1 Ktedonobacteraceae bacterium
CTGTATTGCGTATCGCCAATGGAGAGTCGTTGTCTCAGGCGCTTGAGAGTGGCCCTGATGCTCGTTATGCTCAACGGAGGTAAGAGCGATGCAAGATGCGACGATTGATAGGTTATCAAAGCTTATCTCCGATCCTCGTCCGGGCGATGAGAAAAATCGCCGGCCAACATTGAATATCCACTTTAGCATGCAAGAGGGCTGGTTTTCCCTCTTCTTGCTCGCTACGGTTGTCTATAGCACGATCTGGAGCGTTCAGGCCGCCGGTTGGGTGGATCACCTGAATATTCTGACACTGACCACGGCTCTTGGCTTGATCGCGGGTCTGATTGCCTCCAAGCAGCATCGTTTACCTTCGTTTGCCGTCCACCTGATTGTGCTGGGCGTTGGCATTTTGCTGGCTTTCTGGCAGACTGCAGGCGCGTTCTACTCTGGCAATACCGCCGCTCTGCTGCATGGTATGCATGACTGGTTAGCAGCCGCCCTGGCGGGTAACTCCGTTGAGGATGACTCCATTTTCCTCTTCTTCATTACCGCCCTGGGCTTCATTCTGGCCTATACGAGCGCCTGGCTTGTCTATCGAATGCGTAGTCCCTGGCTGGCTATCGTGGCGAACGCCGTTGTGCTGCTCATCAACCTGAGCAACATTGCGCCCGCCTACACGCTCTTCTTGATTGTGTTCTTGATGGGCTCGCTGATGCTGCTCCTGCGTTTCAATCTGCGCGAGTCGGTACAGCGCTGGCGACGGCAGGGCTTGCGCTACTCCGATGATCTCAGTTGGGATGTCATGCAGGCGGGAACGCTCATCTCGATAGGCATTCTGATCTTTTCCTGGCTGCTCCCCTGGGGTTATACCAGTGATGCTGCCTCGCAAATCTGGAATACCAGTTCCAACCCCTGGGTGCAGCTTGAGAACACCTGGAACCGCATCATTTCGGTCAATGCCGCCTATAACCCGTCGAATCACGGCAATTTCCGCGATACGCTGGTGCTGGGTGGCAATCCGAATCTCAATAATGATATCGTCTTCAAAGTCAAAAGCAGCAATCCTGGCCTCTACCTTGAGTCGTTGAGCTACACGACGTATGATGGACGCGGCTGGTCGGTTGGTGCGACAGAGAACGCTAGCCAGAAAGCTAATGAGGCCGTTGCTCCCGAATCGCAGGTTTCACAGCTGGTGCGCCAGGATGTGAGCATCGTCAACACGCCGGGCGAGGAGTTACCATATCTGTTTGGAGCGCCGCAGATTGCATCGGTCAGTATGCCGGCCACGCAGGTCAGCACGAAAAATAGCGGTTCGCAGGTAGCATGGCTCTCGAAGACCGGAGCGCTATCACCGGGAGAGCAATACACGGTTTATTCGTATGTTTCAGCCGCCGACGTAGAATCACTCCGCAGCGTGCCTTTGCCAGCCAACGCGCCGAAAGTGCCGGCCAACTATGACGGGCAGCCTCCTCTGACCTATTATGATCCGGGAGTGCTCAGCACATACCTGCAATTGCCGACGAATCTCGATCCCAATATTCTTTCCCTGGCGAGGCGCGTTACCGCGAACTCGTCTACGATGTATGACAAGGCGGTAGCGTTGCAAGATTACCTGCGCAGCAACTATACTTACGATGTAAATATCCAGTTGCCGCCGGGTCAGGAAGGCGTTTCCTGGTTCCTGTTCCGCAGTGGCAATCGGGGCTTCTGCAACTACTTCTCGACGACTATGGCGGTTATGGCTCGCGAACTGGGGATGCCCTCGCGTGTGGTCGCTGGCTACACCAATGGCGTGCTTGAGCCGAATCGCAATGATCGCGTCATTCGTGGCAGCGATGCGCATAGTTGGGCGCAAATCTACTTCGCGGGCTATGGCTGGGTTAACTTTGAGCCATCTGCCAGTTTCTCCACCTTCGACCGCCCGCAGCCGGGCCAGTTCACTCCCGGCTCGCTGAATCCCTCTTCAATAGGGAACTCAGGGACGACACCAAAGCGGGCTGGAGCGGGTGGCTTCAGTTCACTGCCGCAGGAAACTGGCTCTGGCACTTCAACAGCCAACGCGGGGCAAAACCAGTTGGTGTGGCGTCAGCGGGCTGGACTGGCTCTGGGCAGTGTTGTTCTCTTGTTCCTCTTTGCCTGTATGTTCTTCGGCCTCTGGTGGCGACGCCTCTTCCGCAACTATGGTTTGACGAAGCAGATTTACGGGCGCATCTGTTTGCTGGCGAACTGGGCGGGTATAGAACTGCGGCGTTCGCAGACGCCTTACGAGTCTTTCCAGACACTGGCGGAAGCCGCGCCAGGAGAGGCAGTGGTGCTGGAACGCCTGGGCGATATCTATGTCCGCGAACTGTGGGCCGACCCGCAAAGCATGGAACACCCACGGCGCAGCGGTGAGATGAACGAATTGCCCTCCCTCTGGAAAGGGCTACAACCCCGCCTCTTCATGCACGTGCTCAGGCACCCGCACTTCCTGCGCTACCTGCCAGAGCGTGCTAACAAGCTCACCCGCAAGCTCTGGCTGCGTGGCCGCAGCCGCCGGTTGGCGAACAAAGAGGAGTTGTAAGTACTGGTTGAACAGGAGGAAAACGCGGGCAACAAGCTTGTTGCCTGTGTTTTCCTCCTGTTCAACCTGGGACTTATTGTTATTTTGCTTGACCGCACCGGTAAACTCACGTACACTATATGGTGCAATAATGCCTGGTTGTGCCAGGTGTATGCTTATGCTCAGCTTGTCATAGCAGGAGGAGTTCAATTAGTATGTCAAACGACCAGACCGTGAATGATAGTCAAACGCTGATAGAGATCCATTCGCCCCAGTCCCAGGAAATTGAAATCGCGGAGGCCGCACCTATACGGCTACAAACGTTGGATCTTGCGCGCCACGCCGTTGCAGCCCCGGACGGCAATCAGTACGTGGTAGCGACCATTGATGATACCCGTCTCGGCAACGGCTATGTGACCACCGTGTATCCCCAGCAGAATGGCTATCTGACGCTGGTGCTGCTGAGCATCTCCCAGTTCAGCAGCGCAACGCCGCAGGAAGCCATGCAGCGTCATGTCGATCTCGTCCATGCCATCCAGCAGGGCCGCTTGAACGAATATAAAAACGGCTAGCGAGCTTGTCAGGAGTGCATGAATTCGTTTCATCTCTTTACCCACAATGAGTTCATGCACCCGGAAGATGGCGAAATGGCGAAAAAAGCTATTGACAATTCGCAAGCCAGCCGCTATACTGAGTGTGCGAAAAAGCTGTGGTGACCGTAGCTCAATAGGTAGAGCTCTGGATTGTGGCTCCAGCGGTTGTGGGTTCAAGCCCCATCGGTCACC
>DASTKE010000340.1:0-3818 GCA_035716105.1 Ktedonobacteraceae bacterium
ATTGATGATGTCCACGAACTCCGCGCTTACCAGTCGCGAGCCTGTCCTGAACTCACAACCTACAATCTGTAACCATATTTGGAAAGGAGTTTTTTTATGCCAGCAGTTGGATATTCAGCAGCTTTGGAACAGTTTGGTCCCAACGAACTACTTACATGGAGCGAGGAGGCCGAGAAGGCCGGTTTTAGCAGCGTCATGGCGGCGGATCACTTTCAACCCTGGGTGCCGGAACAGGGCAACAGCCCCTTCGTGTGGTCGTGGATGGGGGCGCTGGGCGCTCGCACTCAGCACGTCGACTTCGGCCCCGGCGTCACTACCGCCTCGTATCGCTATCATCCCGCCATCCTCGCGCAGGCGTCGGCCACACTTGCCGCAATGTTCCCCGGACGCTTCTGGCTCGGCATGGGTACCGGTGAGGCATTGAACGAGCACGTCGTGGCAGACTACTGGCCGGAGACGCCCATTCGCCTGGAGCGCATGATTGAATCCATCGAGGTCATCAAGCAATTGCTGTCAGGCAAGAAGGCACGCTACACTGGCAAATACATCAAGATGGAGAGTGTGCGCCTCTACAGCCTGCCAGCTACACCACCACCCATCTATATCGCCGCCTCCGGCCCGAAGACAGCCGAGACCGCCGGGCGTATGGTGGATGGCTTTATCACACCGGCAGCGCCTGCCGAGAAGCTGAAGACGCTGCTCGCCAGCTTCGAGAAAGGCGCACGTCAGGCCGGGAAGGACCCGGACAAGATGCCCAAACTATTACAACTGCACGTCTCCTGGGCCGACACCTATGAGCAGGCGCTGGCACAGGCCGTGAAGGAGTGGCCCAACGGCGGCATGAAATTCCCCAAGCAGGACATTCGCACGCCGGAGGACTTCGCCGCCCTTGCCCAGATCGTGCGTCCCGAAGACTTTAAGGGCCGCGTATTCATCTCTCCTAACCTCGATGAGCACCGCCAGCACCTTCAGAGCTTCTTCGATCTCGGCTTTGATGCCGTCTACGTACACGATGTCGGGCGTGACCAGAGCAAATTCATTCACGCCTACGGTGAAAGGGTCATTCCCGCACTGACGGAAAAAACGGCGCAAACACAGGCTGCACAGTGAGATGCAGCACGGTCATCTCCGATTGAAGAAGGGAACACCATAGCGATAATGGCTGCACAACTCTCAACAAAGGCGCGTGCCTACTTGAACGAGCATCGTTTCGCCGTACTGGCGACATACAATGAGGATGGCACGGTGCAACAGACAGTCATGTGGTACCTGCTTGAGGGCGACACAATCGTCATGAATACCAAAAAGGGCCGCAAGAAGTACAATAATCTCTTGCGGAATCCTCGCATTTCCGTCTGCGTCCCCAATGGCTACATCTACCTGACGCTCAGCGGAACCGTCGAATTGATCGATGACCCGCAGACCGCCCAGCATGATATCTACCGCCTGGCCTTGCTCAATCACGGCGAAATGGAGGCGCAGGAACAGATGCGGCAGCAATTCTCGAAAGAGCAGCGCGTGACCATCCGCATGAAGATCGACCACACCATCGAAGACCTCTAAACCGATCTGTTCCAGAGACAGGCAAATAGCTCCTATGAATGGGAAGCAGCAGTCGCTGCTTCCCATTCATAGGAGCTATTTGCCTGTCTCTGGAACAAAAAACTTGAGCAAATCTTGAGCGAACTGCTGACTCCTCTTACCCCTCATTGACTGGCTAAGGTCTACACTACACTTGTGGGTCCACCCTTCATAGTAGAGAGAGAAGGCTTTTCTCAATATGAGCACCATCGAACATGTGCTGCCTGTCGAAGCACAGGGTCAGTTTCCCTGGCTGCGCTATCTGTTCGATAGCGTCCTGGCTCTTTCAGGGGCCATGCTGGTCACAGGCATCATTTACCTGTTCCAGCTCTATCCGCGCATTCCCAACATCTCGATTATCTACTTGCTGGTAGTGCTGGCGCTGGCGAGCACGCGAGGCCGCTACGCCGCCATACTCGCCTCGCTGGTGGCCTTTCTCTCGTTTGATTACTTTCTCGTTCCTCCGCTCTACGTCTTCACCATTAACCGCGTGGAGGAATGGATAGCGCTCTTCGTCTTCCTGGTGACAGCCATTCTCACCAGTCAACTCGCTGTAGAACTGCGCGAACGGGCCGAGCAGTCGCGCCGCAGAGAACACGAGACCCACATACTCTATGACCTCTTACGCCTGACAAATCGCGAGCGAGAGCCAAAGCGCCAGTTGCACAGCGTTGCGCGGGCTGTCGTCGATGTGTTCTCCGCCTGGGGTGTGCAGGACTGCGCCATCTTGCAGGCAGACCCGGCGGGAACGCTGCGCGTACAGGCCAGCGCCTATCAGGCGGTAGAGGAGGTTATTCTCTCCTTCGATGAACAGACTACCGCCGCCTGGGTGATGGAACACGGGCGCAGTATGGGTCTCTACGAGGACACTCCCCTTGCTTCTTCCATTCCTGCCAGCGCCGCACAACACGCGCTCATCCATCGTTCGACGAAGGAACGAGTGATACGCCCCTCGTTACGCCTCATTCCTCTCAAGGTCGGGCAGAAGGTGGTGGGCGTCTTGCGCCTGCGGGTGCTGGATCAGCCACGTCATTTACCATATGAAGAAGGCCAGCCGGAAGAGCATGAACAGACCGATGCTCGCACCGCTTTCTTCTGGACTTTTCTCGTCGAGGTCACGACGCTGGTTGAGCGCGCCCGCTTACAAAAGGAAAACCTGCGCATCGCTGTCCTCCAGCGTCTTGACATGATGCGTGTGGCGCTGCTCTCCTCGGTCTCTCATGATCTGAGGACGCCGCTGACCTCGATTAAGGCCGCCGCAAGCTCGCTCTTACAGGAAGATGTGCAGTGGGATGAAGAGACGAGACGCGGCTTCGCGCAAACAATCGAGCAGGAAGCAGATCGGCTCAACCGGCTGGTCAGCAACTTGCTGGACATGTCGCGCATCGAGGAAGGCGCTCTCAAACCAGAGAAAGAACGCTACTCACTCAAGACGCTCATCTACGATATCCTGGCACGGCTCGATCCGCTGCTCAAAGGACGTGTGATACACACCCACCTGCCCGATGACCTGTTGCTGGTCGACCTGGACTACGTGCAGATCGACCAGGTGCTCACCAATCTGATTGAGAATGTCGTGCGCTATACGACAGCCCCGTCGCCGATTGACGTAAGCGCATCCATCGCCGGAAAAGAGGCGATTATGAGCGTCGCGGATCGCGGGCCGGGTGTCCCGGCTGCTGATCTTGAGCGCATTTTTGACAAGTTCTATCGCGTGCGAGATGGCCAACACCCCAATGGACGCCCAACGGGAACAGGGCTGGGACTGGCTGTTTGCAAGGGCATCGTGGAGGCCCACGGAGGGCGCATCTGGGCGGAACTCCGCGCAGGAGGAGGATTGGCGGTCTTTGTGGTCTTGCCTGTTGGAGATGCTGAAGGGAACGAGCGATGAGCAAGCAGGGGGCATCTATTCTGGTGGTCGATGACGAGAAGGAAATTGTGCGAGCGCTACAGCAGGGTCTGACAGCTCATGGCTACGCGGTGTTGACGGCAAATACGGGCCGTGACGCGCTTGATGCGATTCGCCGCCATCGTCCCGACCTCCTGTTGCTCGACCTCATGCTGCCCGATATGAGCGGTCTGGAAATCTGCCGCCGGATACGGGCAGAATCGAATGTGCCAATCCTCATTCTTTCGGTGAAAGATGCCGAATATGACAAAGTCGAGGCGCTTGACCTGGGAGCCGATGATTACGTTCCCAAGCCCTTTGGCATGGACGAAGTGCTGGCCCGTATCCG
>DASTKE010000341.1:0-5201 GCA_035716105.1 Ktedonobacteraceae bacterium
CCTCGCGCAGCAGTTCTTTCGCCTTCTTCTGGCCCAGCATCTCTTTCAGGCGCTCGATATCCAGTTCGCCATCGGCCAGCAGCAGACCGATCAGCGCACGCAGGCGCAGGGAAACCTCCGGCTGCGACGCCTCCCGCTCCAACCACTCGCCTTTCACCAGTTGCAGCACGTTTTGCGAGCGCTGCATCAAACCCGGCGGCAACATCATGAAGGTGGTCAGCGCAAGCGGAGCCACATAATACATAGACACCCACTCGGCCAGCGCTCGCTGGTGCGGCAGCAGGGCCGGTTCAAGGTCAAGGATGGTCTGGATGGGACGGTATTCCCTGTCAGCGTCGTCGCTATTGTCGTCTGTCGCCTCGAAAATATTCCATACGACGCCTTCGACCAGGCGCTCACCATAGGGAACGGCGACGAGCTGGCCGGGGAGCAGGAGCGAGCGCAGTTCATCCGGCACGCTGTAGGTGAGCAGGGGATGCTCACCGTGCCAGCTTGCCGTGGAGGTCAAAATACTGGCGAGAAGGGGCGCGTTCGGCATCAGCGCCTCCCAAACTCGCGTTCCAGCGCGGACAGACTAAAATGCACCATCGTCGGGCGACCGTGACAGCAGCTATAGGGGGCGCTGGTCTGCTCCAACTGCTCGATCATCTCACGCATCTCGCTCACGGTCAAGAAGTAATTGGCTTTGATGGCGGCTTTACAGGCCACGTTTGCCAGCGCGTGTTCCTCCCAGGTTCCCGTATGTCCAGTATGCCCTGTTTGCCCAGTCTGACCGCTATTTCCGGCGCTGCCCTGGTTTTCTGGCGCGATCATCTCGGCCAGCAGGTCATGCAGCGAACGGGCATTTATCTGCTTCAGCAGCACGTTTGGCACCGCGCTGACCTGCACCGCGCCTTCGTCCAGCAGTTCCAGCGCGAAACCGATCTGCTCCAACCCGGCAAGATGCTCCTCCATCGCTTCCACCTCGATTGGGGAAAGCTCCAGTTTGATGGGTGTGAGCAGCATTTGCGAGATGGGCGTTCGGGCCTTGAGCGCGGCCACCATGCGTTCCAGCAGGATGCGCTCGTGGGCGGCATGCTGGTCGATCAGGTACATGCCATCCGACCCCTCGGTCACGATATAGCTCTGCGACAACTGCCCGACGACGCGCAGGGGCGGGAGTTTGCTCCCTTCCCGCGGAACCATCGGCTCCTCTGGAACGTGCGGGGCGTTCGCGGGTGTTTCCGGGAACATAACCCCGGCGTGGGTTGAATTCGTGGGGGCGAGGGTGCCGGTGGCTGGTTCGGCGGGCGCGATCAATCGCGCCCCTACGGGTTGGGTCGCGGGTTCGGATGGTTGGGTTGGCGCTGGTTCGGTGCCGCGCACGTGGCTTTGCCAGAGGCGCGAGAGCAGGGGCGGCTTCGTGCCGGTCTCTTCTTCGGTGACGGTGAGCCAGGGATTGTCCTGGGGGAAAGGCTGGCGTTTGGTGGGAGTGGCTGGTTCGCCGGGCGCGGTGAATTGCTCCATGGCGGTTTCGTCGCCGGTTTCCTCAAGTTCGAGGTCGATTTCTAGCTCGTCGGGTTCGGGTTCTGTGGCTGATTCGCTTGCGGTAGCTGTCGTTGTTGTAGGTTTAGATGTCTGTTGAGTGTCGCGGGTATCACGGCTCCAACGGGGTATTTCGGCCTGGGCGAGCAAGGCGTTGCGCACGGCGCGCAGGACGGCGGCATAGACGCGGCGCTCTTTGAGGAAGCGAATCTCGGTCTTGGCGGGATGGACGTTGACATCGAGTTGCGCCGGGTCGAGCGTGATGTTGACGACGGCGATGGGATGCCGACCGGTCAGCAGCAGCGAGTGATAGGCTTCCTCGACGGCGGTGGTCAGCACGCGACTCATGACCCAGCGACGGTTGACGAAGAAGGAGATGTGCTGGCGCGTGCTCTTGTAGCAGGCAGGTAGGCTGGTATAGCCGGAGACGACGGGTCGATCCGGGTCGTCATCGTTCTTGCCATCCAGGCTGCTGATGGGGATCATCTGCTCGGCGACCTGCAAGCCGTAGATTTCGATCAGGACGCTGGACAACTGCCCATCGCCGGGCGTGGCGAACATCTGCCGCCCCTCGCTGTAGACGCTGAAGCGGATTTCGGGATAGGCCAGCGCGTACTGCTCCAGCATGTGCAGGCTGTGACTGATCTCCGTGTTGCGGCTCTTAAGGAACTTCAGGCGAGCGGGAACGGCGCTAAAGAGGTTGCGCACCGTCAGCGTTGTTCCCTCGGCAGAGGCCGCTACCTGCGCCTCAGAAATCTGCCCGTTGACCGCGCTGACCGAAGCACCCTGCTCCTTCCCGCGAGCGCGGCTCAGCAGCGTGACCTCAGCAACGGCAGCGATGCTCGCCAGCGCCTCGCCCCGGAAGCCGAGCGTGCGGATATGCTCAAGATCATCGATCTCGGCCACCTTGCTTGTAGCGTGCCGTGAGAGCGCCAGGGGCAGTTCATCCACAGGGATGCCGCCGCCATTGTCGGTGACGCGAATCAGTTGCAGGCCACCATTGGTCAAGTCGACGCGAATCTGCGTCGCCCCGGCATCGATACTATTTTCAATCAGTTCCTTCACCACCGAAGCGGGCCGCTCAACCACTTCTCCGGCAGCAATCTTCGCCGCCACATCAGGCGCAAGCTGGCGTATAGGCATAACCACATCTCCCCAGGAAGCCAGGAAATAGAAAAATATCTCTCTCTCTACTAAGAACGGTTGTTCTCAGTAGATTATAACATAGATGGACGGGGTGCAAAGGAATAAAGGATGAGCCTCACATCTTTGTAGGGTGTTGATAGGGATGAAAGGCACCCGCGAGGGGCCACCCACCGCATCCACCCTTCCCCTGCCTCTACACCTGCAACCGTGGAGGATTGTAGAGGCAGGGGAGGATGGGAAGCGGTGGGTGGCCCCTCGCGGGTGCCTTTCTTTTTCCTGCTCAATGCCAAAGCGGATGGGTGGCTCCTCGCGGGTGCCTTCGTTTTTCCTACCCAATGGAAAAAATGAACTATATCCATCATGAAATACTTGCTTGACCTCTTCTGTTCCGTGCTTTACAATAAAAACGTCTCCGGTGGAAATTGAAGATTGTCCGCGAATCTCTTGATGGCGTTGCAACAGCTCTAAACTTGAAGCAATGTGGGTGTAGCATGGCCGATCTCACGGGACAACAGTTTGGCGTCTACCGCGTTATCCAACCTCTAGGGCGAGGTGGATATGGCGCTACATATCTGGGTGAGCATATCCACCTTAAAAATCAGGTTCTTATTAAAACATTGCCAGCAGGGGCAGATGGAAGAGAAACGCAAAATTTCATTAATCAAGCTCGCCTGCTGGCTAAAGTAAGCCACCCAAATATTGTACATATCCTGGATTTTGGTGAGCAGGGCGATACCTACTTTATCGTCACTGACTATGCCCCTGGCGGTTCTTTGCGCCAGCGCCATCCGCGAGGGTCTCGCGTCCCTCTGAATACCGTTGTGTCCTACGTCAGGCAGGTTGCCTCCGCACTGCAATATGCCCACGATCAAGGGATTGTTCACCGTGATGTCAGGCCAGAGCATATGCTGGTGGGACGCAAGGGAGAAATCCTGCTTAGTGGTTTTGACATAGCTGTTGCATCTCGCACTATGATTTCTGCAAGTGGTATGCCGAATATGGCCGGGGCAATGGCATATATAGCTCCTGAGCAAGTTATGGGCGAAAAACCTCGTCCGGCAAGCGATCAGTATGCGTTGGGTGTTGTTATTTACGAGTGGTTGAGCGGAGATGTTCCTTTTCATGGCAAGCCTATGGAGGTCGCGATGCAGCATTTGCATACCCCTCCTCTGTCATTGAGAATGCAGATGCCTGAAATTTCGCCAGAGGTTGAAGAGGTGGTGATGATTGCTCTCAACAAAAATCCTCAAAAGCGCTTTGGAAGTGTGCGAGCGTTTGCCAATGCTTTTGAGCAGGCGAGCCGGATAGGTCAGGCAAAAGCGGGAGGCCCATCACCTCTACCTCCAGAGGACGTTCCAGCAGTCACTGTTATAAAAACATTCTCGCGAGAGACTGATGTGATAAGTCCGGGTTCCCGTCGAGAAGAAATCTCTACACCTTCATTGCAGCAAGGGCAACCTGCATATCCAGCTACGCCAGCGGTGGGAGGGTTCCAACAAAACACAACGCCACTACAACAATGGGGGCAGCAGCAATATCCAGCTACGCCGCCAGCGCAAGCGCAACGACCATATCCAACGACATCACCACCTCCATCGCCTGCACCACCGCCAGGCGCTCGTCCGGCAAAATCTTCTCGCGGGTCTCTGTCATCATTCTTTTCTGAGGCTGGCAGCGCTCTTGAAAGACTTTTTTCTGATCGAGGTAAACAAAAAGCGCAGGAATCTCTGGTATCGCTGTTTGCCATTGCTCGCGCCACGCTTGAGCCTGATAACCGGGCGATCACTGGCAAAACCTATACTGCACAGGTTGGTATAGCTCAGAGTGTGCCGGAGCGTTTTCAAGGCGCGTCTTTTGATGTGCCTGTGCGCGATATGACCGAGCCACTGTGGTTCGATATCGTCATTCATGCAAGCGAAAATATTGAACTGATGGGAGAGTGGCACAAGCGCCTGCGCTACGACCTGCGCAATGCCAACCCGCAGCTTGTGGAGTTTTTCTTCCGGCTGCGAACACCGGGGAGCAGTTCGTTCGCCATCACCTTCTATCATGAGCGGCGCTGGCTGCAAACGGTGCGGCTGGAGTTCGAGGGTGTTCAAACATCGACGTTTACCACTGTAGCATATGGAGGTTGATATGGTTGTTGAGCAAAAGCTGCGCCTGCCCTTTACCGGTAACTTTCCGGTGCAGATACAGATGAGCATCTTCGCAAGCAGCAGTGGTAATGGGTACGACGTATATTTCAGCGCCGACATGGGGATGTTTCACCGTTTCCACATCGGCCTCAAGCCCGACGATGTTGCGGAACTGAACGCTGAGTTGCAGGAGACGGTGGAGCGCGTGGCGGGCAACCTTATGGAAGAAGACACTCACAGCGAGGCATTCCTGGCGCTGGTGGAAAAGGGCAGCTTCGCCTATAAGCGAATTTTCGCCGACAACGGACTGAGAAAACTGCTGAGTAACACGCTGAAGCGGGACGCGATTGTGCAGATCGTCTCGGACGGCTTTTTCGTTCCCTGGGAACTGCTCTA
>DASTKE010000342.1:0-2386 GCA_035716105.1 Ktedonobacteraceae bacterium
ATTTTAGCCAATTGTACAGGCAGACTGATGGATATAGAATCGCTATCAGTTACGGAATCAATAGAAGCGATAACGGCATCTTGGTCGTAAAGGCCGGAAAGATAGTGCTGAGGGCACAACCGAATCTGATCACCGACAGCAAGGCCTTTAGCATCAGCAAGAGTTGAGGAGATGGTGACTGAAGGAATATTTGTTGATACTTTGTCTTTATTGCGACTGATGAATACCTTTGCTGTATACCTGTCAACAGGTACGATGCCTATCTGCTGCCCGGGTTCCAGCGCGAAAGTTTGAGAGATAGATAAGGACAGGACTACCGTCTCATCTCGTTGCGTTTGTGAAGTGCATTGGTGCGGTATTAGGCAGATAGATGCAGCAGAGTCAAGCGTCGGGAAGAGGCAAAGCGCCTGACCTAATCCGTCAAAATCAGCAACTTCCGCGCTTGTCTTCCACTGGGCATGACTGCTTACAGGCGATACAGGTAGCCGAGACGCTTGTACTGTTAGTTTGTGAACTAGGCGCACCACGTTCTGTTCCTCAATATAAGTTCTCTCACCTGAACATCTGTTTCTGCAGAGTTCGCAAGTCATATTTGCGCAATTATAGCAGAACTGCGATAGCCATTAAACCTTCAGAAATAGCTGTCACTGCTTGTACGTACTGGCAAGGGTTCATATCAGGATTGCGTAAGTCTTTGCGTATCTCAATCTGCATTGCTGGAATCTTTAACCTGTTCCAAGTATAGGATGTAATAGTATGTTCATAACTCGCATTGAAGAGATATGGGTCATCGATAAGGATGTCCCTGATAGCATGCTGTCTCAGTATTGATTCGAAGACCGTAAGAATATCTCCGTGTTTTCCTAGTGTTTTCCCTCCTGCGGTGCCAATTACCATCTCGGCTGGGCGTGATAGCGCCATACCATGGATGTCTACTACCAACTGAGCATGCGTGGCGTTCGCAAGTTCTGATAGCTGGCGCTTATAAGGTCCATCCGGGTCGTAGTTAGGATCCTCAGCAGATGTTCTTGCGTAAACTAGAACACTGGCGTGGATTATCTTAGCAACTTGAAGGCTAAACGGGCCAGTGTACGTATCTGCGAGTTTTACGTTTCCATCGCGTGGATGATTTACTGCATGAGGTGCTGAAATCAGGAGAGGTAGCGAGCCGACGCGACAAATCGTCTGCGGGCCCCGCCGACTGCCGCTATGAAGATTTGCAGCGAAACGCGCCTCCAGGCGAGTGGCGACTCTTGCTAGCCTACCTTGTTCGTGATTACAATCCACTGGAGACGGCTCCCTCCATTTAAGAGCGTGCGGTAAAGGTAAGTGTGTTGAATTGTCCAGCGCCTAAGAACGCCTATCAAAACCTGTGCTAGAGTGGAGGCATGCGCAAACCACTCGTCAGCGATGAACTTTGGGAGGTGATTGCGCCGCTGTTGCCTCCCGAGCGTCCCAAGCCCAAAGGCGGACGCCCGCGGGTGAGTGACCGCGCCGCGCTGACCGGCATCATCTTTGTCTTGAAAAGTGGCATCCCGTGGGAGATGCTCCCGCAGGAAATGGGCTGTGGCAGTGGCATGACCTGTTGGCGCCGCCTGCGGGACTGGCAAGCGGCAGGCGTCTGGGAGCGGCTGCACCGCGTGTTGCTTGACCGCCTCCAAGCGGCCGACCACCTCGATTGGTCGCGGGCCTCGCTCGATGCGGCGCGGCTGGCGGCCAAAGGGGGGGCGAAAGTATCGGACCGAACTCGACGGATCGCGGTCGGCCAGGGAGCAAGCGCCACCTGATCGTGGATCGGGGTGGCATCCCGCTGGCGGTGCGGCTCACAGCGGCCAACGTCAATGAGTGTACGCTCTTGGCGACGATGCTCGACGCGATTCCCCCCATCCGGGGCAAGCGCGGGCGTCCGCGACGGCGTCCCGACAAGTTGCATGCGGACAAGGCCTATGATTATGCGCCTTGTCGGCGCGCGTGCCGGGCACGGCATATCCAGTCGCGCATCGCCCGCAAGGGCATTGAGTCCAGCCAGAAGCTGGGCCGCCACCGCTGGGTGGTCGAGCGCACGCTGGCCTGGTTGGGCCGCTTCCGCCGTCTGGTCGTGCGCTACGACCGGCGCGCCGACATCCATGGGGCCTTCCTTTCGTTGGGCTGTTCGCTCATCTGCTGGCAAGCCCTTCATCGATGACGGTTTTGATAGGCGTTCTAAGGCGCTCCTCGCGGTAGACCAGAATGAAGGCGGCGATGACGGGGCAGAGGAATATCAGCGCGCTGATGGGGAGATTGATCCCCAGATCCTTCAGGAAACCCTGCCTGGTCAGGAATCCCAACACCCAGAATGGGATCGCCAGCATAATGACCAGCGCGAAGAAAAGCCAGGGTGATCGCT
>DASTKE010000343.1:0-3694 GCA_035716105.1 Ktedonobacteraceae bacterium
CAGAGCAGGTGGTACAAACGACATAAAATACCCAGGGAAAGGCGATTTCATCGCCTTTCCCTGGGTATTTTATGTCGTTTGTACCACCTGCTCTGAAGCCGTTGCCTCCTCGAAGCCCTGTCGGGTTTGTTGCATCAGGAAATGGGCCACGGCGTGCAGGCTGCCCGTTTCTTTGTAGACTGCTATCTGCTGGTCCGCGCCCGTCCCGCGTGGGTCAGCCAGGAGCTCGCGCAGGTGGTTCATCTCGCGCCGCGTCCCAAGATCATCTACCACCTCATCCACGAAGTCGAGCAGTTCGGAAATCGAATCGCGCATACTGAGATGGCGGCCCTGTGCAAAATCGACCACTTCGGCATCCAGGCCATAGCGTGAGGCACGCCACTTGTTCTCCTCGATCAAGTTGCGCGGCAGCACCGAAGTCATCTGCCCACGTGCGTGCAGCCAGGCCAGTTTGGCGACGAGCGCCTGGCAGAGCGCCGAAAGGGAGATAGTGTCTTCAAAGGTGAGCGGCATATCAAACACGCGAAACTCGATCGTGTGAAAGAAGGCATGGGGACGGATATCCCACCAGATACGCTTGCCATTATCGATGCAGCCAGACTTGACCAGCGTCTGCACATAGGTCTCGAAATCGTCCCACGATGAAAGAATTTCCGGCACGCCGCTGCGTGGGAAGCGCTTCCAGACGATAGCCCGGTAGGAGCGCAGGCCGGTGTAGCGCCCCAGCCAGAACGGAGAATTCGATGAGAGGGCCAGAAGCTGGGGCAGCCAGGTACGCAACTGGTTGAGCAGTGAGATAGCCAGTTCCCGTTCCTCAACGCCGACATGGACGTGCAGGCCAAAGATCAAGACGGAGCGCCCAACGTCCTGAAATTCCTCTTCCAACTCTTCGTAACGCGGCGAAACCGACCGTACCTGGTTCATCCACAGCGCCGAGGGATGCGTTCCCGCGCTGATCAGCGCCACCCCCTCTTCCGCCGCCAGTCGCGCCAGTGTGCTTCTCAACCTGAACAACTCCTGACGCGCAGAGGCGATATTGGGGCAGACGCCGGTAACAATCTCTGCCGTCGATTGCAGCATCTCCGGTTTCAATTGCTGGCCCAGCAAGGTCTCTCCTCTTTCGATGATCTCATGGATTTTTGGTACTAACTGCCCGGTTTTCCGATCAACCAATTGTAGCTCTTCCTCGATACCGACGGTGAATTGTGCGGGCATACGGGACATCAATGTGCTCCTTCCGGTAAAGGCTCTTCTCTGTCATTATTCGTCAATAAGCTACATGTACATGAGAGGGCTGGAATGGAGGGCACCAGGCCCTTCGCTACAACGCTTTCCTCTACAAGAAGATGTTCACAATACAAAAACAGGACGACCGCAAAGGTCATCCTGTAAAAGAAAAGGCGGAAGCGGAGAAAGAGACCATATCTGCCGCTGAAAAATAGAGAAGGAACCTCGCACTAACGGGTCGAGGCAGAGGTCAGGATAGTGCGCGGCTGCGCGCACAGGCATAGCAGTCTCCTCCAGATAGAAGCCGGACGAAGAGAGGAGCGACCAGAAAAGTTCAAAGGCTTGCGGCTTCTGGGCATTCCCGCGGCAACGTCCAACCAGAATAACCGAGTATGCGACAGTATAAAAGTACCAGGACTTATAGCGTACACAAGAAGTATGCGCTTTGTCAAGGGGTTTTTCCGACAAATTGCTTATAAAGAGCGAATTACCGCCAGAAACAGTTATTACAACCCAAAAGCGTGTGGAAGCAGATCGGCCACCGAGAAATCTTGTTCGGAGCCATCGATGTAGATGACGGCCTGCGGGGCAAGATCGGCCAGCCACTGGCGACAGGCTCCGCAAGGAGTGCGTGCGGCCAGCGGCGCGTCAGCAGGAGCATCGATGCAAGCCACTGCCACCTGGGTGACGGATCCGGCACCAGCCGAGAAGGCGGCAGCCAGTGCTGAACGTTCGGCGCAGAGCGTCAGCCCATAGCTGGATATCTCGATATTGACGCCGGTATAGACCCTGCCTCCAGCGACGAGGGCAGCCCCAACGCGAAAATGCGAGTACGGGCAATGTGCTCGCAACGCGGCTTCGCGAGCCAGCTCAAGCAATTCGTTCCGCGCAACCATACCTTCCTCCATCCATATAGTATAGGTAATAATGGCCCCCGTCCATTTAGCGCCCGTTTGCCATAAAACGGCTTAAGAGGCGAGAGGCGAAAGCTAAAGAATTGTAGATCAGTGCCGATAAATATGCTATATTATAGCCCAAAGTGTATCAAGATGTTACCGTGTTCCAACCGTCGCGTTACAAGCAGTGAGAGGAAGTCTTTCAGGGTAACATAACCACCCCAGCGAGGTACAGATTGTACGCTCATGCAGGTCTGTAGGAGGAATCACGAGTGAAAATCATGGTGGCGGATGATGACCGCGACATGGTCGATATGCTCAGCTATTGGCTCAAGGGGCATGGCTACGATGTCATACGCGCATTTGACGGGGAGCAAGCAATCAAGCGCTGGCGAGAAACCTTGCCGGACCTGGTGATCCTGGACGTACAAATGCCCAAAATGGATGGCTTCGAGGTCTGCCGCCAGATGCGGAGCGAAACCAACTCAATGGTGCTGATTCTGACCGCACATGATCGCGAAGATGATGAGATACGTGGGTTGGAGATGGGGGCTGACGATTATCTGCGGAAACCCTTTAGTCCACGGCAGTTGCTGGCGCGCATCAAGGCCGTTATGCGCCGTTCAAATAGTGGGCGAGGAACATCCAGTTCCTCCGCCGTCACCGTTGGCCCGGTCACACTGGATGCCATGCGCCATGAAGTGACCAGGGACGGCACAAAAGTGCGGCTGACGCCTACAGAGAGTCGCCTGCTGCACCTGTTAATTACCCACACGGGGCAGGTGCTGACCACCGATATGATTATCGAGCGAGTGTGGGGATACGACGAGGCGGGCGACTCCGGGCTGGTGAAGACGCACATCCGTCACCTGCGCCAGAAAGTGGAGCCGGACCCGAACAGCCCCCAGTACATCATGACTGTCCCCGGCGTCGGTTACACCTTCACCGCCCCCATCACCATCGAACCATAATGAAACGAGAAAAGAGTGTAGGCATAGGTGTGGAATGGGCAGATGCCCATTCCACACCTATGCCTACACTCTTTTCCCATCTCCTGGCCCTATCTTAACCATGACGTGTTCATCTTAACCATAATTCAACAAACTCTGCACATGTTTGGCAGCACGGCAGCGCTATACTGTATTTCAGCAACAACGCTCTATAGCGCAAATCTGAACTGAGTTGGATATAACGGGCAAGACGATGAACGCGAAACGAAAAGATACGGCGAAACGCTCCGCACTTTCTCTCGACCCTCTGGCAAGGCGGCAGTGCCATTGTTTGCCACTCTCATCACGGCGTCGGCTGCACGCGCAGTCAGGTCAATATGATGGAGATGAGCAAGTCATTCCTGTAGCCCAGGAATTAGCTCAGGCTGTCCACCAGGCGCTGGAGCAGCATTTTCCGCGCATCGCCCCGTTTAGCATGCTCTTGCTCCATGTCTCTCAATGGGAGTACCGGCAGATCGCACAATCAGGGGGGGTTGTCCATCAGCGCCACCGTTTTCACGCACCCGAAAGTTTCCTTGAACAGGTTTTAACAAATGTGCGCCGTGCCATTCGTGAAAGTGA
>DASTKE010000344.1:0-11670 GCA_035716105.1 Ktedonobacteraceae bacterium
CGGCAAACAAGCCGTGTAAAGCCCAATTGGGCTTTACACGGCTTGTTTGCCGGTCTTTTATGACTTTAGCTGGCGCTCGGCCAGTTCTTTGACGCGCTGCACCTGGTCTTTGTGACAGATAATGGTCACATCGTCCATCTCAACCACAATCGCATCTTCGAGACCGATGGTGTAGACCTGACGAGCCGTGTTGTTGTAAACGAAGACGTTCTGGCTACCCAGATCGAGGTGATGGCCGACAGATCCCACCCCCTGCTCGTTCGTGGGGAAGAGCGCGCCGTACTGCTCCCAGTTGCCCACATCGTTCCAGCCGATATCAACGGGGATCACCACCAGATTACTGGTCTTTTCCAGCACGCCGGTATCGATGGAGACCGGGCTGATGGTGGGCCAGAGTTCGTCCAGAATGGTCTGTTCCTGTGGCGTCCCCATCGCGGCGGCAATCGTATCGAGCTTTTTGCTTAATTCGGGCAGGTGTGTGCGCAGCTCGCTCAGGATCGTCTCGACCTTCCAGATGAACATGCCGCTGTTCCAGACGTAGCGGCCATCGCGCAGGTAGCCCTCGGCGGTCGCCAGGTTGGGCTTCTCCACGAAGCGCTCGGCGCGAAACGCCCGGTCGCCGTATCCCTCGCTCACCTCGTCGGCGAAGCGAATGTAGCCATAGCCGGTTTCGGGCGCGGTGGGTTTGATGCCCAGCGTCACCAGGCAGCCGCGCTCAGCCAGTTCGTAGGCCAGACGCAGAGCCTGGGTAAGCGCTTCCACCTTCGTAATGACATGGTCGGCATGAAATGAGGCCATGATGGCCTGTGGGTCGCGCCGGGCGATAGTAGCTGCCACCCAACCGATGGCGGGCGCGGTATTGCGACCCACCGGCTCGCCCAGAATATGCGCAACCGGTAGAGATGGCAGGTGCTCATGCACCAGCGCGGTCATGCCGCGCCCGGTGACAACCCAGGCCGCATCGGGAGAAATAAGCGGCGCAACCCGCGCCAGTGTCTCCTGTATCATGCTTTTGCCGCCGGGCAGCGGCAGAAATTGTTTGGGAAAATCCGGCGTGCTGAGCGGCCACAGGCGCGTACCACTGCCACCTGCCAGGATGACCGCGTTAAGATGTTTCATACCTCGTACTCCTCACATCATTGTGTATTCTGTCCACAGGCTGCGCCCGTGTCATGTCTCAAGTTGATGCAAGGATTGTATAGGGCTTTGTATGCCCTGTCAAATTTTTGAGCGTTGTGCCTACTGCTCACCTTTTTTATGGGTGTTGTTCCAATCAGCATATGTTTGACTTCAACACGACGAATGCTAGATTCCCAGCCTCGAAGCTCTGCCTCTCAAGGAGGCTTGTTCGCTTTTTCCATGCTAGAATAAAGATAGAAAGATGTTCAGAAGAGGGAAAAGCTATGATTCAAGGATATTCCGATCAGCCGAGCCTGCTTCCTGGGGATACGCTGACGCTCCATGTCTCAACAGATGCGCCTCAATTCCGCGTTGACTTCTACCGGCAGGGACAGACGCTTGCCTTTCAGCAACATTCCGCCTGGCTGGATGGGCAACATCTGCCGCAGCACCTGCCCTATCAGGATTGGGGAGAGGATGGCACAGGACTTTGTGGGGAGTTCTTGCCGGGCTGGCCTGGCTATACGTTTTCCATCCCCGCCGATTGGGCTTCGGGCGTCTACATTGCCATGTTTGTAGAGGGAAATGGCAAGGGCAATGTGCTTCGCCCCCCCGACGCCAGTACACCGGATGCGCGAGACGCGAAGGCACTTTTTGTGGTGAAAAGCGCGACCCCTGGCAGGAACGCATCCATCCTCTACAAACTTCCATTGCTAACATACCATGCCTATAACAGAGTTTCACCGGAGAGCTATGATCGGAAGACACTGCAAGGGAGCTGGTGTTTATATACCATCCCCGAACCAGAAGATTTGCCCATTCCGGTCCCGCCCACCGTCAATATCCACCGGCCCGGCGGTGGCACGGGAGGAACTCCCTGGGATATCTTCAATTTTGACCCGTTTGACCCGACACCGCGTCAAACATTTGTCCACTGGGACGCCCCTTTTGTGGTCTGGCTTCAAAAGAACGGATACGCCGTAGACTATTGTACCGACCTCGATGTCCATCAAGATACCAACCTGGATTTGCTCTCCGCCTACCGCCTGTTGCTTAGTGTAGGACATGATGAGTACTGGAGCGAAGCCATGTGCGACAACGTGCAGGCGTTTATCCAGAGCGGCCACAATGTCGCCTTCTTCAGTGGCAATACTTGCTGGGGACGAATCATCTTCGATGATACCTTCACATTTCGCAGGGTAGGCTACTGGTCGAGCACTCCTGTTCCCAACCGACCGGAAAATATGCTTACCGGCGTGAGCTTCCGCAACGCAGGCGAACGCGATCAGAACAAACACCCACTTCCGGTTGGCTATCGCGTCCAACATGCCGATCACTGGGTCTACACGGGAACCGGGCTGCGAGAAGGGGAAACATTCGGAGATGGGCCAGATCAGTATATCATCGGCTACGAATGCGACGGTGCGCACTTCGATAGAAGCAAGCTGGCGAACGGTGATACGGTACAGCCAACGGGCAACGACGGCACTCCCCTGAATTTCATCATCCTGGGTATTGCCGATGTCAGCGTCAGCGGCTGGGGTAGCGGCAACAAAGCAGCTACGATGGGCGTCTATACCAACAACGGCACGGTCTTTACCGCCGCTACTACCGACTGGACGCGGGTGCTTGCCAGCGGAACCGCCCCGGCGGTCGAGCGCATCACGCGCAATGTACTCGACCGCCTCACAGCGCCTACTCCACTATAGCTTTGCCTGGGCTTCATTAGCCTGCTCACGAGGGGTACGTCTGGTTCCACGCGCTTACGAATAAGGTAGGGCGACATGACGAGGGCATGCATGGCCGTTGTGGTAAAACATTCAAAGGCATCCTGCGGCGTCTCAATAAGGGGCTGGCCCGGGCCATTGAGGGAAGTGTTCAGCAGAACAGGACAGCCAGTCCTGGCCTCAAACGCTTTGAGCAGCGCGTAGAGGAGAGGAGTATTCGCTTCATCCACCGTTTGAATACGAGCTGTTCCATCAACATGCGTGATTGCGGGCAGCCAGTCCCGATACTCAGGACGCACATTGAAGGCGAGTTGCATAAACGGAGCCGGTTCCTCAACGCCGAAGATGGTATTGGCTGCTTCCATCAGCACGATGGGGGCGAGTGGCCTGAACCATTCACGGCCCTTCACATGCTGGTTGATAAAGTCTTGCATTCCAGGATGCCGGGGATCGGCGATGATGCTTCGATTGCCCAGCGCACGCGGCCCCGACTCACTACGCCCGTGATAGAGGCCGACAACCCGCCCACTGTTAATGATCTCTACAAGACGATCGATCAGGTCAGATGGCTTCTCAACGATGAAGTCATCGCCCGCCGTGGCTATAAATGCTTCTATCGCTTTTTCATCAGAGTCGGGGCCGAGGAAGTCGTTTACCCAGCGGAAATCGCTCTGGACGCCTAAACAACCGACCAGACCATATAATGCAGACCCCAGAGCAGTACCACCATCATGAGGGCTGGGCGGAATAAAGACGTTCTTAAATGGAGACTCACGGACGATTCTTCCATTTGCGGAGCAGTTGAGAGCGATTCCCCCCGCGAAACAGAGGGAAGTCAGGCCAGTTTGCTGGTAGAGCCAGTCGACCACCTGCATCAAAGCATCTTCAAACACCTGCTGCCCGGCAGCGGCAAGATTGGCACAATCTTCAAAGGAGGCTGACTTATAGAGAAAGCGTTCTTTTTCCTGGAACATCTGAATCCACTCATCAGGAATAAAGACCTGCTCGTTCTTAACAATCAAAGGGGGCAGTTCCAGGGCATCAGGATTACCGAAGGGAGCCATGCCCATCACCTTGCCCTCGTTCCCTTCGCCTGGAAAAATCATGCGTGTGAGCTGGTAGTAGAAACAGCCGAGGCCAACAGGATGGCTCCAATCTCCATCCCAGAGCTGCTTGCTGATGCACTCAATGCTGCCTCTCTCACAACGGTAGAACGATGAAACCTCCAACATATCAGGAGCCGCCCCGGCAGAGCCGTTCCATGTCTCAGTAAAGTCTTTCACCGGGCTGCCCTGGCAGTCGATCACCATCACGGCTGCTTGAGAAAATGGCGATGGGTAAAACGCGCTGTAGAGGTGGGCAAGGTGATGGGAGACGCGCGTGATCTGGGGGCTGTCGCGGAAGGATAACACCTCTTCCAGTTCTTTATGATACTCTGGCAGATTTTCCACGGTGGAGTCTGAAGAATAACACTCGACGACAAGATCAACCGGCTCATCGAGATATGGGAGCCGCCCTGGATACAGGTTTTTCAAATCACCGAGTCTCCCCCCAGTGATGTTTCCTACGGGTGATACGTTCCTTCTGAAGACTATAGACAACTGAGGGTCCCTTCACAACACAGACGGAGCCATCCTGCGTTCGATTGATGCCGATGACAGTAGGAGTATTACTCACAGAATTCCTCCCTCCCAACATATACGTGTTTTGCACTTCATAACAACGAAGTCGATGGTGCCAGACAACGCCGGAAGAGCTTGTCAGGCGGCAAGAAATCACAAGATTCCCGCTACCAATCATAGGAGTTTAGCAAGCAGCTTGTCAAACTGTACTGTTCCCTTTCCTTGTCCCCCAAATCCTGGATACAGAAGAATTGCGACCCGTTAAACGTTTATTACAGCGCATGAAGCTGGCCTGGATTTGAGAGCACTCCTATCCGTAGGAAATACGTGTTGAAGAGTGCGCTATCTACTAGCCGAATGCCTTGAGATATGGTATGCTTGACAGGCAAAACGATACTCTGCCATTGCTGCGAAAACAGCAGTTGCAAAGGCTTCTTAACGAGGAAGCAAAGAGGGGCAAGTCATTGTTTGAGACATATTCCATACATAAATGATTATGAATAGCATAGAGATAGAACGTTAGAGCAGCATGGGAAACGACGGACAACAACCACCACAGTCACAACGACAGCCAGGGCAGCCGGGACCGAGTCAGGGTCAGGCACAAGGACCAGCCAGGCAGCCCGGTTACTATGGTTGGCAATACGATCAAGATGGACCAGTTGCGCCAGGAGGGCCTGGGGTGCCTGGGCAACAACCGGGTTATCCAGCGGGAGGCCAGGGTCAAATGCCTCCGATGCAGCCACCACAGGCCCAACAGCCGCCACTCCCTGCACGCTATCAGGAACCCATTCAGGATATGGGGACATCGCTTGGCTATACGCAGGGGATGGAATACCAGTATTTTGACGCGCCGCAACCCTCGCAGCCAATGCAGGTGCTGCGACAGACACGCCTGCAACAACTGCGCGAGGAGCGGTTGCGCCGCCAGCAGAGACGCATGAAATCCGATCTGACGGGAGTGATCCAGCGAAAAAAGCCGCCCCAAATGATGCCTCCTGCTGCATCCGCTGCACCGCCGCAGGCACCTCCCAACTGGGGACCAGGTGCTCCACCATCGATGCTGAACGGCTCATCTTCCGCGCCAGCACCACTAGAAATGTCGCCATCGCTGGCAAGGCCACCCGCCGAAACATCGCCGTCACCAGCGCGTCCGCCGTTTATGCCAGCGTTCAGCGGCTCTCAGCCTGCCATCGATCCGGCCCAGTTGCAGCCAGCGCTGGAACCGGCGCAGGATACCGGCATGATCCAACGGGCGCGTATTGGGCAGGCCACGATGATCTTAACGGGCGCATTCATCGCCAGTCGCTTTCTGGGTGTATTTCGCACCTCGATGTTCGCCTTTGTCTTTGGCACAACCACGACATCCGACGCCTACTTGCAGGCATTTCTCATTCCCGACCTGATCTTTAACATGGTCGCGGGAGGCGCGCTCAGTTCGGCCTTCATCCCCGTGTTTACCAATTACATGGTCGGCAAACACGATGAAAAAACGGCCTGGCATATCGCCAGTTCCGCGCTGAACCTCGCCATCGGCGTCATGATTGTGCTGGCAACCATCGCCATCATCTTCGCAGGACAGATCGTGCCGCTCTATAATCATGGCGTACCAGCCTCAGAAATTGTCCTGATTACGGCGCTCACCCGTATCATGCTCCTGCAATCAATTATCCTGGGTGGCGGCGTGATCGTGAACTCGGTCTTAAACGCCCGCCAGGACTTTCTCTTACCCGCCATTGGCACTGTTCTGTATAACGTTGGCCTCATTATTGGCCTGTTGCCCGGTGTCTTCCTGGCCTTTCATGGCACACGCAACGACACGTTCGCGGTCTATGCGGCCACCTGGGGCGTCGTGCTTGGAGCGCTGCTCCAGGTCGCCGTACAAATCCCCGGTCTGTTCCGGGTCGGAATGCGCTATCAATTCACCTTCGATTGGAGGCATCCTGGCGTCATTCAGATTGGCAGACAAATGGTGCCGCGCATCATCAACGCGGGTATGCTCTACTTCTCTACCTTCGTCGACCGCAGCCTGATTCTTTTGCTGATCGTCGTTGTTGGCGCACAGGCGGCTTCCGGGCTGATTACGCGGTACTACCAGGCATTCCAACTGGTTCTGCTGCCGCTCGGCATCTTTGGCATGGCCGTTTCCACCGCCGCCTTCCCCACGCTGGCCGAAAATGTGGCCCGCGGTCGCTTTGATCGCGTGCGAGGCACCATTCTGGAAACGTTGAGAAGCATTCTCTTCATGTCCGTTCCTTCCAGCGTAGGACTGATTGTACTGGGATTACCCGTTATCCAGGTATTGCTGGAACATGGAGCCTACACACTGAACGACGCGCTATCCACCAGCGTCCCGCTCGCGTTCTTCGCACTGGGTCTGGCCGGTCTGGCCGCGGTCGAGATTTTGACGCGCTCATTCTATGCCCTGCGCGATAGCGTCACGCCGGTCATCGTCAGCATCTCGCAATTCCTGTTCAAAATCGCCCTGAGTCTGGTACTCATCGATCTCTCCGTGCTTGGCTCGACACCAGAGGCAAAGGGTACTGTAGGTATGGGCGCGCTGGCGTTCTCCACGTCACTTGCGGCGCTGCTGGAAGCCGCTGCCCTGATCTGGCTGCTGCATGAGCGAATCAAGAAGCTCGAACGACGGGCGCAGGGTCTCGAACTGCGCGCCCTGGGCTTCTTCACCGGGCGCATCTTGCTTGCTTCGCTGGCGATGGGGCTGGTTATTCTGATTGTCCGTTTCATTCTCGATATGATCATCGTGACTACCGACAATCAGAGCCTGGGCTTCAGTGGCACCTTGCTCGCCTTCATCAAGCTGCTGATTGAGATATTCATCGGCTTTTTCGTCTACATCCGAGCAGCACGAATGCTGGGCATCGAAGAACTCGGGCCGGTACGCCGCGTCCTGGATCGCTTGAAACTCTCCTGGCTCTAGTGGAAAACAACGGGAAAGCTGGCTGTGAGGAATAGCAGTATGAAAACGATGCGACTCTCAATACTCGGCTTTGGTACCGTCGGGCAGGGGCTGGCGGAATTGCTGGCCAGCAAAGAGACCATGCTGAAGCAGCAGTACGGCCTGGATATACGGCTTGTCAGCGTGGCAAACGCCCGGCATGGATTCATCTATCGTGAGGACGGACTGGATATACCGGTGTTGCTGGAGCTGGCCGCGTCGCGTCGTCCCCTCACCGAGTACCCGGCGGTGTTCCACTGGCAGAACGCACTGGAAGGCTTGCGAACTACCGGCGGTGATGTCCTGGCCGAGGCTACCGGCACAAATCTGCGCGATGCTGAGCCAGGCGTCAGCCACATTCGCACGGCGCTGGCTCAGGGGATGCATGTGGTCACAGCAAACAAAGGCCCCACGGCGCTGTTTGCCTCCGAACTTTTCGCATTAGCAGAGGAGCAGGGCGTGCAACTGCGCCTGGAATCGACCGTGATGGCTGGCACACCCGTGCTCAGTACTCTGCGCAAAGGCATGGCTGGAGCACAGGTACAGGCCATACGCGGCATTCTTAACGGAACAACCAACTACATCCTCAGCGCAATGGCCGGTGGACGCGACTACGCGGACGTACTTGCAGAAGCGCAGGCGCAGGGATACGCGGAGGCCGATCCTACAGCGGATGTCGAAGGGTATGATGCCGTTGCTAAAACGCTCATCCTGGCCTTTCTGGCCTTCGGTCGCTCGCTGCGACCAGAGCAGGTCGAGCGTCAGGGCATCACACAGATTACCAGAGAGCAGATGCAGCAAGCCAGAGAGCAAGGAAAACGCATCAAGCTGGTGGCCTCGCTGCGCCTCTTGCAGGAACCCGGCGCATCTGAAGCGCGTTTAGAGGCGCGAGTCGCGCCAGTGGCGCTGCCAGAAAGTGACGCGCTGGCTCGCGTTAACGGTGTCCTCAATGCCATCGCCATCCAGAGCGATACGTTGCCAGAAGTCACCATCACCGGACCCGGTGCCGGACGCATTCCAACCGGTCAGGGACTGCTGGCTGATTTGATCGCCGTGGCAAGAGAATAAGAGTCCTCCCAAATGGGGGATCACGGAAGGCCACCCGCAAGGGGATGGCCCTACTAGACGCGAGGCGGCTTGCTAAGGGCATATAGTAGGGCCATCCCCTTGCGGGTGGCCTTGTGAGCTTTTTCAGGTCGCTCAGCAATTTGGAACGACTTATGGCAGTTTGGGTGGGATATCCTCCTCGGCGTCCTCCCCCTTCTCCTTGTTCGCAACGATGTCGCCTGATTGGAACAAGACTTTTGACGCGGCAACACGCCATTTGGGAGTGCTGCGAAGCAGCCATTCCAGGTCCATCGAGAAGTGCAGGAACTCCTCCTCCTGCGCATCCTCCATGATGCGCTTGGCGTCCTCGTCCTGCTCCACCGAAATACGCTGTTGATACCAGTTTATCGCGTCGGCCTCCTCAGTCATTGAGACGATCATACGCGCAAAGGTGCGGGTTGCCTGCGAAAGCTCATTCGCAGGCTCATGATACTGCTCAAATCCCATCAGCTATTCCTTTCGATTCTGTATTCTTTTGCATTCACATCAAAGTAAGCACAACAACGTGTGCTTCCTTCCAATGTAACTATAGGTCAGACGAAAGGAATATATCAAACACAACTACAAAGCTGCGGCCTGTTCTCATGTATGCTGAGCCTTGTCGTAGAGAGCGTACCAGGTATCGTCATAGTAGGGAGAGAACATATGCTTCGGCTGGAGACTGCTGATAAAGTCGTTATGGCCGTTGAGGTACCAGTTGCCGTCGATCTTAATGAACCAGGGACCGCCACTGGAGCCGCCGGTCATATCGCAAGGTATAGAGACCACCGTGCCATCTCCATGCGGCCAGAGAGTGCCAGAGGAAGCCTCACAGGACTGCCTGGTCTGACCATCGAAAGGATAACCGGCGGGATAGCCATAGGCGGAGAAAGGCTGGTTGGCTGGCTGATTATATGCCCAACCGGCACCCCCGACCACGTCAGTCAAGCTGCCCTGGTTATTGGCAGCCACAACGGCTATACCAAAGTCATGATGATAGTCATTAGGCTTTGGATTTAGCCAGTCGGAAGGGACCTCTAAATCGCGTGCGGCCCAGCAGCCATAGGGCGTCTTGCCCGTGTCGTAGAGGGGACAGAAGATGACGTTCTTTACCCACTGACCATTCATATACAGGCAATGACCGGCAGAGTCAACCACGCTCTTGTTGTCGCTCGTGACCGCAGTACCGGAGCAGACAAAATCCTGACCACCCTGAGAGGTCAAAAAGACTTTCCCAACGGTCGAGAGAGGATAGGAAGACTCACCATTGCTCGGCGGCTGCCCCTGTTGCTTCGCAGCCTGACCCTGGCTTTGCTCGCTACTCTGTTGCGAAACTGTACTGATCTGCACATCGTCATCAATGGCAGCGCGCATATGAGCCGGCGTCCAATAGGCGAGGGCGCTATCAGGGCTTGTACTCACCGGATGCACAACGACGGTTGGTGAAGAGAAAATCAACGAAACGGGTACAACATGCGCAAAAGCTACCAGGTACACAATATAGGTACCTGCAAGCGCGCAAAGAAAAATCTTGCTAAACAGGCGATGGAGAATGAGCCGTTGCAGTAGTGACATCATACCCCTCTCCTTCATTCCGCACGAGGTGGCTGAGAAGCGCGTGGCGGGCGTTCTGGCTGCTTTTTCCCTTTGTGGGGTGCATCAACCTCCGGCATCGGAACAGGTTTGGCCTGACGCATCTTGTCCGCGGTCCAGTACTTAAGAGCCTCATCGGCAGGCGTCCCCACCGAATGCTTTATGATTTTGGCCCTGGATTTTGAAGAGCGCTTCGCTGTAAACAGGTACACACCAATAAGCACGCAAAGCAGGAGCGTGCCAACCAGAGGCAGTTGGATACGTCTGTCTAATCGGAACATCATGCCTCTTCCTTTCAGAAAAGATGGTACAGGCCATATGTGTGCAGGGGGATCATGCCTGTCTTTTTTCTCTCTGCATCTACCAGAGGCAACGCTTTCCCAGAATCAGAATCGCGTTTCCTCTCAAAAGAAGTATAGCAGATTTTGGTGATTTAAAGAAGAGCAATAAAGTGGAAAACCAGATGCTTCTCGACAGCCTGCATGTCATATAATGGGGGCAGGAGATCGACCAAAGAGAAAGCGAGTGATGGAGCATGGCTGTCGAGGAGCGTCAAGGAACACCCATTACGTTTGTCAAACGGGACATAAGGGGCTTTACAGGGAGAGATATTCCCGATTCTGATATTATCCAGCAGTGTGTGCGCTGCGGCATGTGCTTGCCGCATTGCCCAACGTACCTGGAAACGCTGCGGGAAACATCGTCGCCGCGTGGGCGTATTCACCTGATCGAGGCGGTATCAGAAGGGAAGCTGAGTTTGACCGATCCTGGCTTTGTCGGGCAGATGTATCAATGTCTCGATTGCCGGGCGTGCGAGGCTGTGTGTCCATCGGGCGTCGAATACGGCAAGCTGGTAGAGGCGGCGCGCACACAGATCGAGCGTGCGCAGTCGGGTTCTCCGGCGAAGCGCGGCCTGCGCTGGCTCGTCTTTCGCCAGCTTTTCGGCAATATGCGCCTGTTCCGTCTGTTCACCAGCCTGATGTACCTCTACCAGCACAGTGGACTGCAATGGCTGGCACGCAATCTTGGCATCCTGCGCCTGCTGCGTCTGGAGGATACTGAAAGGCTGCTGCCAGAGCTGCCGGTATCCTTCCTCGTGCCAACAAACCAGCGCTACGAACCACCGGTCAGTGAGAGCACATCGCGGCCAGTTCCTACACGAGTGGCGCTCTTTGCCGGGTGCATTATGAGCACAGCCTTCGCAGAGACCGACCGGGCGACCATTCGCCTGCTGCTGGCAACTGGATGTTCTGTAATTGTTCCTGAATTTCAGGGCTGCTGTGGAGCGCTGACCGTCCATGCGGGTGATATGGACGAGGCGCGTATCATGGCAAAGCGCAATATCGAGGCATTTGAACGCAGCGAGGCCGAGTATATCATCATCAACGCGGCAGGCTGTGGAGCGGCGCTGAAGGAGTATGCCCACCTGCTGGCCGATGAACCCGATTACGCCGAGCGAGCCGCCAGATTCAGCGCCCAGGTGCGCGACATCACCGAGTTCCTGGCGACCCGCAAGTTTCTCCGGCAACCGCGCCCCCTCAACCTGCGCGTGACCTACCAGGAA
>DASTKE010000345.1:0-2959 GCA_035716105.1 Ktedonobacteraceae bacterium
GGAATCTATGACCGACCAGCGTGTCGCGATCGAGCTTATATGCCTGCGCAACGATATCGAGATAGCGCGGGCTGCCCATGATCAGTTCGGCTGTTTGCGCGTCATAGAGCGCCAGAGCGATAGGTGTCGCGTTGTCGAAAATCAATTTCAGTTTCCGGCGCTGTTCCTCAGCGGCTTGCGCTCGCTGCTCAGTCTCATCGGCGGCATAGATAACCACGCCGGAGACTTTGCCGTTGGAGTCGTGTGAGGGAACGATGGTGTAGACGAAGTAGCCCTCGACGAATTCACCTTGCACTTTTGGGAGCCGTGTGAGTATGCCAGAGGTGGTGCGTACCTGATCGAGGGTGTATGCCTCGTGCGCGAGGTGAACCACCTCGTGGCCACCCTCCCAGAAATGGTCAAAGCCCTCCTGCAGCGGTCGTCCCTGGATCGCTCGTCCTTCGAGCAGGCGAGCATAGCGAGGATTAAAAGCCTCAACGAGCAGGCTCGGACCGCGCAGCACCATGATGTAGTAAGGTGCAAGCTCCACCATCTCGGCCAGTCGCACGCGATCGCTTTCCAACGCGCCGGTTAGCTCTTGCAGTTCGCCTGTGCGCGCTCGCAATTCCTCGTTGGTGGTCTCTAGCTCCTCGGTAGTGGCCTGTAATTCCTCGTTATTCGTTTCCAGTTCCTCGTTGGTGGCCTGCATTTCCTCGTTGGTGGTCTCGAATTCTTCGATGGAAGCTTGCAATTCCTCGTGTGTGAGTACCAGTTCTTCGTTGGCGACCTGCAGTTCCTCGTTGGCGTCCAGTAGTTCCTTGTTGACATCGTTCAGGCGTTTATTCGATGAACTGAGTTCGATCATCAACTGTGCCTGCTCGGCCTGGGCGGATTCGAGCTGGCGGCGCGTTCGCACTTGCTCCGTCACATCGGTCACACTGATGATCGCCAACTCTGGCATGCCGTTATCCACCTGCATCAGGGCGATGGAAAGCGTGACGAAGCGACCGCTGCCGCCGGCGGAGATATCAAGTTCCACTTCGGCCAGCGTCAAGCTGCTTTGCTCGCGAAAGACCGTATCGATGGCGTTGCGCACGGTGGTGTAGGGTATGCCGCGCACCGAGTGCAGAAAATCTTGCTCATTGCTCAGTTCGCGCAGACCCAGCAGGCGTCGTGCCGTACTGTTGGCTGTCAAGACATGGTACGAGCGATTGATGACCACGATGCCGATGGGCAAGAAACGCAGCAGCAGTTCATTCAGGCGGCGTAGTTGCCCAAGCTCAAGGGACGGCTGCACCGCTTCCTGATCCATCAGTTGTTTCCCATTTGTGCGATCAGGTTGATTGCCAGAAAGCCGCTCCAGGCGTGATGTATTCAATTCCGAGAGAATATGACGACGCGCCATGGGCAGAGCACTCCCGGTGCAGCGGTAGACTTTCCAGTGCTTGTTGACCAGTTCATAGAAGGACTGGATGGGCCGCACCGTTTCGGCCTTGCCCAGGAACAGGTGACCGCCGGGAGAGAGTGAGAAGGCGAACTGGTGCAGCACGTATTCCTGGAGTTCGGGCGTGAAATAGATCAGCACGTTGCGACACAGCACCAGGTCGATGCGTGGGAAAGGTGCGCTGCGGCTCAGGTCTTGTTGTCCAAAGATGACCATCTGGCGCAGGATCTTCGGGATGCGGTAGCCATGATCGACGCGCTCAAAGAAGCGTTCGCGATATTCCTCTGGAACCGTGTTGAGCAGGTTTTCGGAATAGAGACCGCGGCGGGCGAAGTTAATAGCCGCCTCGTCCACGTCGGTAGCAAATATTTTAATGCTCCACTCAGGCAGCTCGGCCCCCAGCAGGTCGCTCAGCAACATGGCCAGCGAGTAGGGTTCTTCTCCGGTGGCGCAGCCTGCCGTCCAGAAGCGCAAGACGTGGTCGCGACCGCGGGCCTGCGCGATCAGCCTGGGTAAAATCTCGCTTTTAAGGTAAGAGAAGGCTTCGGGGTCGCGGAAAAACTGGGTGACGTTAATCAGAAACGCCTTGACCAGTTCGCCAACTTCCTCGGAATGCGCGTGCAGGTACTCCAGGTAATCGTGCATTGTGCTGTTGTGCGTGACGACCATGCGCCTGTTGATGCGCCGGACGATAGTTGATGCCTTATAGGCATGAAAGTCGATGCTGGCCTGGCGGTTGACCCTTTCGAGAATGCTATGCAGCACGTTCTCGGTGCGCTCCTCGGTACGCGGCAAATGGACGCCATTGAGCAGATCGTAGAGCATTGTGCCGATCTGTTCCAGGTCGGCCTCGAAGTCGACCACCGTGGGGGGCAATGCCAGCGGCATGGATGGATAACGGGCCGTTCGTGGATTCTGTACGATCACCGTCCCGCCTGCATTTTTGACCTCGACCGCGCCTGCCGCCCCATCTGATCCGGAACCCGTCAAAATAACGGCGATCAGGCGTTCTCCGTAGACTTCAGCCGCTGTTGAGAATAATGTATCGACGGAAGGACGAGGCCGCGTGCGTTTCGATAGGTCTTCCTGCACCTCGACATGACCATCATTGATGGAGACGTGACGATTGGATGGCACAACATAGATGCGCCCGGCCTCCATTCTGCTGATCGAGTCGACGACCTCAACCGGAAGTGTGGCGCGCCGCCGCAGGATGGCATCAAGGTTGCTGGGGCGGCTGATATCGAGATGCTGGGCAAGCACAATGGGCGCGGGGAAGTTAGATGGCAATGTCCCAACCAGGATCGACAGGGCTTCGATCCCTCCAGCGGATGAGCCGATGACAACCAGCTCTCCAAGATGTGCTGGCGTTTGTCCGGCGTGCTTTATATGCTCAGCTTCAGCACTGCTTTCCGGTTTCTCAACTTCGTCCATGTGCTTTGTCTCTCTTTTCTCTCAAGATAGGATGAGGGCAATAGTTATGTTGGTGCGACTCTGCATCCTTGAGGGGGAGATCGTAGGGGCGATGCCTTGTGC
>DASTKE010000346.1:0-2116 GCA_035716105.1 Ktedonobacteraceae bacterium
TTGGCTCCCTCGCTGCAAATGGCCTGGTGGATTTCGGCAGGCTCTATGAGTGTGGAGTTCAGGCGTGTGGCGATATTTGCCAGTGCCTGTGCGAAGGCATAGTGCTCGCGAGCTGTCTGGTAGAGCCGGGTGTGTTCGATGGCGGTCGCGGCCAGTTCTGCGAAGTGGCTGGCGACATAGTGCTCATGCGCGTTGAAGGGCTGCATCAGGCGGCGAGAGAAGGCCAGACTGCCTAAAGTGTCTCCCTGGTGGATCAAAGGTACGAACAGGGTGGAGCAAATGCGCTGTAGCCGGTACCAGGCATCGATCTCCGGGGGCAGTGCGAGAGCCGGGTCGGGCCAGAACTTCTCTATAGTTTTTCCATGCAACACGGTGCAGTGGGCAATGCGAGAGCCATGCAGGCGGGAGGCGAGGATATCGCCCGTGGGAGCGGCTGCGGCGCGAATTAAGAGATGAGATTGACGATCCAGTGGGAGGCCGTCCTCTTCAAAGAGAATCAGCATGGCGGCATCGAAGCCCAGTTCCAGGGTTGCCATGCTGACAATGCTGCCTAAGAGGGGATCGAGTTCGAGCAGCTTGCTCATTTGCATACTCAATCGCTGCAGGTGCTCGGAGGTCTCGTGCTGCTGCTCTCGCTCGTGTAGGAGACTTTCGTTTTCTCGTGTTGCGAAGAGGTAGCGCACGGTAACGAGAAAGCCGACAATGGCCGTCAGCACGACGAGCAAAAAGGATGTGTCCGTATGATCTTGCGTAATCTCGCTGTAGAGCATGATAGTGAGCAGAACGGCGAGCGGGAGGTAGATCAGCAGGCTGCGCAGTCTGTTGAGGTGCGTATCGGATGTGTTATTACTCAGCGTCCCACTAGATTCCGGGCGAAATGCCGCCTGGGGTGAGTAGGTCGTTTCGTTGTAGGCGCGGCGTGCCAGAGCCGAGTACTGGTACAGCCCGGCGAGGCCGATCAAGAGGTAGCCGACAAACCAGAAGGGATCGATATAGGGTGTGCCGGTGGAGTATGTGTTGCTTGAGATGGTGTAGGCATACAAGGTATCGGCGATGCCTTGAGAGAAAATGCCTGCTGCGCAGATAATGAGCGATGGATAGAGAATACGCGCTGTGCGCTTCTGGATAAAGAGCACGATGGCGAGAATAAGCAAAATATCCCAGCTGGGGTAGGAGAGCACTGTCAGCAGCGTGAGCGGTCGCACGTGGGCGACATTTTGTAGGGCGAATATCTTGCTCAGAATGAAGAACCAGCTTACGCCGAAAACACAGAGCGTCGTAATCAAAGCATCGAGCGCAAGACGAACGCGGAAACGCTCCCCTTTGGCCTGCGTCGGCATGATAATCAAGCCGGAGAAGATGAGCATGTAGAACAGGGTGAAGCCGAGATCAGAGGAAGCGGGAACAGGGTTGATATATCCAAGCTGTTCCAGGATGGTATAATCAAAGCCACCGGCGGCATTGGCGAACAGGCCGAGGGCGATCAGCAGCCAGGCCAGTTGGTGACGTGGCTCCATTCGCACCGGTCCATAGCGCATCCGGTAGGCGGTAAGAGCCGCCCAGCTCGAACCGATCAGCGAGGCGATGGCGTACATACTGTCGGAGTAGAGCGTCACACTATCCGCTCCTCCAAGGCGGAAAACTAGCCAGAACAGGCTTAAGCTCACGATTGCAATCACGACCGCTACGGCGATATAATTTTGCAATCCGAGCTTATCAAGATAGCCTCGTCTCAACTGACCGGTTGTAATCGTCTTCATAAATCTCCGTCCAGCAATGCGTCTTAGGAGCAGTATACAAAAGCGGTTACACATCAGTCAACAGGGGAGCAACAGGTGGGTGTGTTTCATTTTTTTGGCAAAGAAAGAGACACCGAAGCCACCCGCAAGGGGTCTCCCGGCCTTCCGCGCCCCACCCCTGGCTCTACTGTTCCCCGATGGGTGCGGTAGAGCCAGGGGTGGGGCGTGGCGGTGGGAGGTCCCTTGCGGGAGGCCGTCCGGGGGACGGAGACGACCCTTCGTCTCCTTCACGCTTGAACGCAAAAAATGAACTGCACCCTAATACTGGTTCCAGCAACGATGGGGGTCAGGGCAACCGCACCAGTGCGGTTGCCCTG